>JAHWKW010000014.1 GCA_019347675.1 Actinomycetota bacterium
GGGCGTCGTGGCTGTCGGACTTGCGTGCCGAGCCACCCGAGAGAAGCCGGACGCGAGCCGAGAGCGTGGCGGGCACATCGATGACCTGTTCGCCAGCGGCGATCAGCTGCTGAGCCAGCAGCCGGCCAAGTCCGTTGGCGCCCTCCACTGCCCACCGTCGCTGGGGCCATGGCTCCGCGAACCTCTGAAGCTGCAAGACCTGGTGCTTGTTGGCGGCCACTCGCAGCTCGGCGAGTAGCTGTCCGGCCGTGTCGAGCGCGACGGCGGTGTGCGAGCTCTTGTGCGGATCGATCCCGATGATGACATCCATGCTGTGCTGGCCTCCTGTCGGTGACGTGCAGGGAGCCGCTACGGACAGTCCTGATGTGAGCGTGCACATCCCTCTGTTGAGTCACGCGGCGGCGGCCTCGACGGGCGCACCTCGTTCTCAAGTCAGCCCGAGGGCGACAGGGGATTACAGAGCGTTCCCGCCGAGGCCAACGACGCTACGGAAGGCCAACCGTCTCGTCGCCTGCCCCCCAGTCTCCATCAGGGGATTTCGCGCGCACGGTCGCGCCTATGGCAACCCCCGCGTCGCTCCACAATGCGGTAGTTCGCGCAATCCCACAAACGGGGGCCGTGTCGGCACATTGCCCGTAGGCCCGCAGTCCGCCGTACGCGGAAGCCGGAGAAGTCGTGATGACCGCCGAGACGTTGCGCCCGTTGGTGCGCAATGTTGAGGTCGAGACGCGGGTCGGCGAGGGGTGTCGACGACCGACGGTCGCCAGCGGTTGAGGAACTCGAACGACCGGGTCGCGTTCGCCGCGGCTACGGTGCCAGGATGCCGCGCGGAGGGACGTGATGGCCGAGCACCTGTTCCGGCCCAGCGAGGATCTGCGCGACGGGGAGGTCTTCGTCCTGGCCAGGTGCAGCTGCGGGTGGGAAGGGGCCGCCTACCCCGAACCCGATCAGGGCTACGCCGACGCGCAGCTGGAGTTCGACGACCACCTCGAGGAGGTCCAGGCCGAGGAACCGCCGAGCCTGTAGGTCTCCAGGCGCGTTCACACCGAAGGCGTGACCGCGGCCAGGCGCCCAGCCAACGTCAGCGCGTAGCTCCGTCCCCGCTCACCGTCCTCGAGGCGTCTCAGCCACGCCGGGGGGATGGCCTGCAGGCCGCCGGCGGCGCCGAGCACCGCCCCCGCCATCGCGGCGATCGTGTCGGCGTCACCACCCAGGCCCAGCGCCAGTTCGACCCCGTCTCGCAACCCGTCCGCGGTGGCCGCAGCCCACAGCGCTGCGGGAACCGAGCGTTGGGCGGTCACGGTGTTGCCCAGCCGCTTGGCGACGTCGGCGAACTCCAGGTCGTCGTCGGCTGACCAGCCGTCGACCAGTTCAGCGGCCGCCTCCACGCCGGTTCGTAGCTCGTCGCTGGATGCCACCCCGGCCAGCTCCGCCAGCTCCGCGCCCCCGAAGCGGCCCCGGCCGGCGGCCAACCCCACCGCGCGTGCCTGCACGACCGCCCCATCGATGCCCAGCGTATGGACGTGGGTCACCCCCGCCTGGCGGCGGGCCACCGCTTCGAGGGTGTCGGGGTGGTCGGCCCACAGCACGCCGACCGGCGCGACGCGCATCGCGGCGCCGTTGCCGAACGAGCCGCTGGGGAAGATCGCGGTCGCGGCGTCCTCGACGGAAGTCCCCTTCCGCCACTCCTGGATGATCCCGTGCATGCCTGCTCCGTACCCACGCCACGGCTGGTAGTGGGCGAGGAAGGTCGCGGCCAGCCGTTCGGCATCGACGTGGGGGGCGTCGCACAGGTGCTCGGCCAGAGCCAACGTGAGCTGGGTGTCGTCGGTGTAGACCAGCTCCGCGTCGTCCTCCGAGCGTTGCAGGCGGTCACGCGATGCCCGGTCAGGCGCCGGTCGGCTGCCCTCCCACCGCGCCCCCAGGGCGTCACCGGCGAACGTGCCCAGCAGCGCGCCGGCGGCGATCTCCTCGCGGGTCGGCACGTCAGCCCTTCACCGCGCCCATCGTGAAGCCCGCGATGAAGCGCTCGAGGAACAGGTTGAACACGAACGCGATCGGGACGGCGACCAGGACCGCTGCGGCTTGCAGCGATTGCCAGAAGAACACGTCGCCGCGGACGAGCGCGGTGGGGACGCCAACGCTGATCGTCTTCTCCGCGGTCGGCGACACGAACGCCAGAGCGTAGATGAACTCGTGGGCGGTGAGGGTGAACGCGAACACCACCACGGCGATGATCCCGGGGAACGCCAAGGGGATCACCGTCCGGACGAACGCCCCGACGCGGCTGTAGCCGTCCACCATCGCCTGTTCCTCGACGTCACGTGGGATGGACTTCAAGAACCCGATCAGCAGCCACACCGAGACGGGGATCGTGATGGTTGGGTACACCACGACCAGCGACCAGGTCGAGTCCTGCAGCCCGAGTTCCGCGACCACGCGGGTGAGCGAGATGAACAGCAGCGTGGGGGGGATCAGGTAGACGAAGAAGATCGCGATCCCCAGCGGCCCGGCCCACGGCATGTCGAGCCGGGCGAGGCTGTAGGCCGCGGGCAGGCTGACCGCGAGGGTGATCAGCACGACCAGGAGCCCCACCCACACGGTGTTCCACACGAACGTGTCGAAGGCGGTCCGCGAGAACAGGTAGCTCACGTGCTCCAGCGTGGGTGGGTCGTTGAAGACGAACGGGTTGTTGGCCTTGCGGTACAGATCGCGGTCCTGCTTGAACATCGTCACCAGGCTCCACAGAAAGGGGCCCGCGGCCAGCAACGCTGCCAGCACCGCCGTCACGTACAGCCCGGTACGTCCCAGCCTTCCGCGTCGACCCGCGCGCCGGCGGGCGCGCTCGACCTGGCGAGGGTCTCGGATGTCGAGGGTGGCCATCACATGACCTCCATGCGGCGCACCGCCCGCAGGATCGCGATCGCCGACGCCAGCAGGAGCGGGAACAGAAACAGGGCGACCGCGGCTCCCTGGGCCAGGTCACCACCTTCGACGCCCTTGCGGAAAGCCCAGCTGGCCAGCACCTCGGTGGCGTGGGTGGGACCGCCACGGGTCAGGACGAACACCACCGCCATGTCCGTGAACGTCAGGATGGCCCCGAACAGTGCTGCGACAGCGATGATGGGGAGGGTCAGTGGGAGCGTCACCTCCCACAGCTTGCGCCAGAAGCCGGCGCCGTCGATGGCCGCCGCGTCGTTGATCTCGTCGGGGATCGCCACCAGGCCCGCCATGATGATCACCGCAGCCAACGGCACGATCCGCCAGGTGTGCACGGCGATGACCGAGGCCATGGCGAGGTTCGGCTTGCCGAGCCAGAACGTGTTCGACTCGATCGCGCCGGCCCAGCGCAGCACCCAGTCGATCGGGCTGAACACCGAATCGAGCATCCACAGCCACGCGATCGCCGCCAGCGACACCGGCGTGGTCCACGGCAGCAGCACCAGGAACCGCACGAACCACTTCCCGTGGAAGTCGGCCACCAGGATCATCGCCAGCGCCTTGGCGAGGACCACCACCAGCGCCATCGACACCGACGTGAAGATCAGCGTGTTCTTCAGCGACCGCCAGAACACCTGGTCGCCGACCATGGCCCGGTAGTTGTCCCACCCCACCCAGTCGAAGCTGGGATCACCGACGGTGACGTCGCTGAAGCTGAACCCGATCGCGAGGAGGAACGGGATCGCGACCAGAGCGATGATGTAGACCACCGCTGGGAGGAGGAACAGCGGTCCCAGGACGTCGTCGCGGTCGGCGATCGAGCGTCGGGCACGTGCGTGTCCCGCCGCGCGCTCCCAGGTCGCCTCGACCATGCGGTGGCGTCAGGCGCGGACGGGGCGCGGCTGGGCGCGCTGGCCGCTGTCGCGGTCGAAGAACCTGAGGTCGCGCTCGTGGACCGCGAACTGGTAGGTCTGTCCGGCGTGGATCGTGGTGGTGACGGTGGCGGGCAGCCGGGCGATCACCCGGGTCTCCTCCCCGATCCCGGTCACGGTGCCGTACAGGTGCCGGTCGCCGCTGAGGTGTTCGATGCGGTGAACGTGAAACGGCATGGTGACCCGGCTGCCGTCGCCGGAGACGGCGTCGTTGGGCAGGAAGGTCTCGGGGCGGAACCCCAGCAGGTGGTCGTCGCGGGACACCAGGTTCATCGGCGGCGACCCCAGGAACGTCGCGACGAACGTGTCGGCCGGGTCGTCGTACACCGCGGTGGGCGGGCCCACCTGGCACAGCTTCCCCTCGTACATCACCGCGATGCGGTCGCCGAGCCCCATCGCCTCGACCTGATCGTGGGTGACGTAGATCGTGGTCGTCCCGATGCGAGCCTGGAACTGCTTGAGCTCGTCACGGGCAACGGCACGGAGCTTGGCGTCGAGGTTGGACAGCGGCTCGTCCAACAGGAAGACGCTCGGCTCGCGGACCAGCGCCCGCGCGAGGGCCACCCGCTGCCGCTCGCCACCGGACAGGTGACGCGGCCGACGGTCGAGGAGGTGGGCGATGCCGAGCAGTTCCGCGGCCCACTCGGCCTTCCGGCGCCGCTCCCTGCTGTTGAGCTTCTCGGCTTTGAGCGGGAAGGTGATGTTGTCACGGACGGTCTTGTGGGGATACAGGGCGTAGCTCTGGAACACCATCGCGATCTGTCGGGCGCGGGGCGGAAGCCCGTTGACCACGTTCCCGCCGATCAGGACCTCACCTCGCGTCGGCTGCTCGAGGCCCGCGATCGTGCGCAGCAGCGTGGTCTTGCCGCAGCCGGACGGTCCGAGCAGGACGAGGTACTCGCCCTCGTCGGTGCGGATGTTCACCCCGTCGACGGCATGGACGTCACCGCCGTGGTAGTGCTTCTTGAGCTCCCGGACCTCGACGACGACTGCCATATCCGCTCAGGCGCCTCCGCCGCCGACCAGACCTCGCTGACGGTACTTGTCGAAGATCGGCGTGATCTGCGACTCCGCGTCGGCGACGGCGTCCGCAGGCGACAGGTCGCCGCGGGCGGCCTTGGCCATCATGTTCGGCAGGATGTACGTGCCGAACACCTCACCGATCGCGGTGTTGGACGGGCCGGGATGACCGATGTTCGTGGTCCAGTCCACCGCGTCCTTGAGGACCGCCAGCTTGTCGGTCGGTTGCGCCCCGAACGGGTCGATGCTGAGCCACTCGTCGAGCTGCGGGACACGCTCGAGGAACGCCGGGAAGTCGTACAGCTTCGACTCGAAGGTGGCCCTGTGGAAGTTGGCGGTGTAGTGCAGCAGGAACTCCTTGGCGGCGTCCACGTTCTGCGCGTGCGACGGAACGATCCAGTTGTACATCACGTGCTGCGCGGCGAGCTGTGCTGCCGGCCCCTGCAGGGCGGGGACGAAGAACACGTCGCGGGCCACCTCGGGGTTGGCGTCCTGGGCGGTGCGCCACGCCGAGATCGAGTTGAGGATGTACGACATCTCCCCGGCGATCAGCCCCTGATTGTTCGACGCGGCGTTCCACGCGAAGACCTCGTCGGTCATGGCCTGCTCGTACAGGTTGCGCATGAACTCCACGGCGGCGATCGTCTCGTCGGAGTTGATCACCACGTTCTCGTTCTCGTCCTGCACCGAACCGCCGAACGACCACAGCAGCGCCCGGGCCGCCATGTTCGAGTCGATCTCCTGCGACATCCCGATGCCGAGCTGCACGTTGAGCCTGTTCTTGATCTCCGCCCCGCCCTCACGCAGCTCGTCCCACGTCGTCGGCCCGTCGGCCAGGCCCACCTGCTCCCACAAGCTCCTGCGGTAGTCACCGGGGTCGGGCACCCACCCGGGGCTGTAGGCGTAGAACTTCTCGGTGTTGGGGTTGAAGCTCGACTTGCGGCACAGGTCCAGCTGTTCGCCGAACCGGTTCACCGCCTCCTCGGTCACGTCGGTCAGGTCGACGACGCTGGGTTCGAACTGCGACAGCGGGGCGATGTACTGGATCAGGTCGTGGCCCCCACCAGCGGCGATCTCCGCCGAGATCCGGGTTGGGATGTCGGCCACGTTGATGTGGTCGACGGTGACGTTGACGCCGACCTCGTTCCCCCACTCCTTGGCGAACGGATCGAACCAGTCGTCGTGCGCCGGGACGAAGTGGCTCCACAGCAGGATCCTGAGTTCTCCTGACAGCGTCGTCGTGGGCTCGGTGTACGTCTCGGTCGGCGTGTCCGTCGGAGTCTGGCTGGCTCTCTGCTCGCCGCCACCGCCGCACGCAGCCGCCAGCGTGGCAAACCCGACACCCTTCACGAAACTCCGCCGCGTGATGCTGAACCCCGGATGGCCCGCCATGGCTCCTCCTTGTGGTCCCGCCTGCCACGCCGTCGCCGTGGCGACCCGGCGGCGAGCAACGGCGCCAGTGTGTCGACAACGGTAGTCCCGTCTGACGTAGCGTGGGACGAGCGTCGCAGCGAGAGGACGGTGACGATGCAGGCCGTGACGATCCAGACAACAGGTGGTCCAGACGTTTTGGGCACCGAGGAGCTCGACACACCCGCTCCCGGCCCCGACCAGGTCCGCGTCCGGATCGAGGCGGCCGGACTCAACTTCATCGACACCTACCTGCGCAGCGGCGCGTACGGCCTGGAGCTCCCGGCCATCCTGGGCGTGGAAGCCGCTGGTGTGGTCGACGCCGTCGGGGACGGCGTCGACGGCGTGCGCGAGGGCGACCGGGTGGCTTACACGGGGGTGCGCGGGGCGTACGCCGAGTACGCCGTGGTCCCCGCCGACCGGCTGGTCACCGTCCCCGACGAGATCGACCTGCGCACCGCCGCGGCCGTGATGCTGCAGGGCATGACCGCGCACTACCTGACGCACAGCACCTACGTGGTCGACGACGGCGACACGGCGTTGGTGTTGGCCGCAGCCGGAGGGGTCGGCCACCTGCTGGTGCAGCTGGCCGCCCGGCGGGGCGCGCGCGTGATCGGGACCGTGTCGACCTAGGAGAAGGAGTCCCTGGCCCGGGATCTGGGGTGCGACCAGGTCGTGCGCTACACCGAGGTGGACCTGGTCGAGGCGGTCCAGGACCTGACCGACGGAGCCGGCGTCGACGTGGTGTACGACTCGGTCGGGCGCGACACGTTCGCCCAGAGCCTGGACTGTCTACGGCCACGCGGCTACCTGGTGCTGTTCGGCCAGTCGAGTGGGGCGGTGGAGCCGTTCGATCCGCAGGTGCTCAACGGCAAGGGGTCGCTGTTTCTCACCCGACCGAGCCTGACCCACTACGTGGCTCGCCGTGAGGAGCTCGAGTGGCGCTCCGGCGATCTGTTCGCGTCGATGGTGGCCGGTGAGCTCCACGTGCGCGTCGACCGCACCTTCCCGCTGGCCGAGGCGGCCGAGGCGCACCGCTACATCCAGGGCCGCAACACCAAGGGCAAGGTCCTGCTGGTGCCCTGACAGGTGCGTCGCACCCGCACGTCGTCGGGCCGCGGACGGCGCACGTCCGAAGGCGACCGGGATCACTGCGACGCCAAGGAGGCCGTCACATGTCGCTCGCGTTCCGCTCCGGTCCGTTCGGGGACCACCCACGGGGGGTGTCCAACGCAACGTTGCCGCGACACGTGCTGTACTTCGAGGACACGCCCAAGCGGGTCCGGGTCGTGTTCCACGGTGAGACGGTGGCAGACAGCCGCAACGTGAAGGTGCTGCACGAGACCGGTCAGGTCGCTGCGTACTACTTCCCGCAGGGCGACGTTCGCCCTGGTGTCCTGCGCGCGGCGGGCGTGCGCGGAGGCACGAACCAGAAGGGGACGGCGGCTGCCTACGACGTCGTCGTCGGTGAGCGGGTGGCGAGACGAGCGGCCTGGTCCTACGCCGACCCGGCGCCGGCGGCCGCGTTCCTCGCCGGCCACGTCACGTTGGAATGGGACGAGATGGATGCCTGGTTCGAGGAGGACGAGCAGGTCTTCCTCGAACCCCGCGACCCCTATCACCGCGTCGACGTGCTGCGCAGCTCGCGTCACGTCCGTGTGGAGGTCGCCAACGAGCTCGTCGCCGAGTCGCGTCGACCGCGGCTGTTGGTGGAGACCGGCGCCCGGCCCCGCTACTACCTTCCCGCAGACGACGTGCGCACCGATCTGCTGGTCGAGAGCGACACCCGCACCCGGTGCCAGTACAAGGGACTCGCGTCCTACTGGTCGGTTCGGGCCGGTGGCGGCCTGATCGACGACCTGGTCTGGTCCTACCGTCAGCCGCTGCACGATGGCGACCCGATCGCCGACATGTTGTGCTTGCCCCAGGAGCACGACCGCGTCCTGGTGGAGGTCGACGGTGAGCCGGTTGCGTGAGGCCGGACCTGCCCCGTCAGGACGCCCGGTGGCCCGCCAGTTCGTCGACGAAGCGCCGGAGCCGCTCGAGGGCCACCTGGTCGACGGGGTCGGCGAACCGTGACAGGCGCTGCTTGAGGTCCCGGTAGGTGTCGGCCTCCATGCCACAGCGGCGGCAGTGCTCCAGGTGGTCGGCGACCTCGCGCGCCGTGGTCAGCGTCAGTTCACCGTCGAGGTAGCTCTGCAGCACCCGGGCGACCTCTCCGCAGTCGAGCGTGTCGTCGCGGCGCCGCCGCGGGAACACCCACCTCATCGACGTCCTCCCCGTACGTGACCGGATCCGCGCAGCTCATCGCGCATGTTCTTCCTCGCCCGATGCAGCCGGCTCATCACCGTCCCGGCCGGGATGCCCAGTGCATCGGCGGCCTCCCGGTACGTCAACCCGTCGATGCCGACCAGGACGACGACCGCGCGGTGCTTGTCGGACAGCGACCGCAGAGCGTCGGCGACCGCGGGATCGAGCGCATCGGCCAGGACGTGCTCCTCTGGGCCGGTGCGCCCGTCCGCGCCCCGCGCCCGGGTCCTGCCGAGGATGTTCTCGGAGAACTCAGAGATCACCGGACGACGCCGGCGCAGCTGGTTCTTCCAGGTGTTGCGCAGGATGGTGAGCAGCCACGCGCGCGGATGACGACCGTCGAAGCGGTCCACGGCGCGGTACGCACGGACCAGAGCATCCTGCACGAGGTCCTCCGCGGCATGCGGGTCGCCGGTCAACCGGCGCGCGACCCGCAGCATCACCTCCAGCTCGGGGACGACGTAGGCGCGGAAGGCGTCGTCGCGTTCGGTCGAGGTCGTCGGCTCCGGATCCATCAGAGCCATCCGCGGGCTGCCCGCATGGTGCGTCGCATCGCTGGTCGACCGATCGCGGGACAGTTCGCCCCGTCACCTGCCGCCGCCGTCATGTGCCGGCCCTTCCCTGGTCTCTCAAGGTGGCAACCCGATCGCCACGCCGGAGTCTTCCATGCGCCGCTCGTCTGGCGGTCGCGGCGGGGCGCGACCCGAAGGGGCTGGACAAGGCGCCCGGCTTCATCGACACGCGCCTGCACCTGGGGCTCGACGCCAGCACCGATCCCGTGGGAGCGATGACCTCCGCTGACGACGCGACCCTCCTGGAACGGCATGGAGCGCGCCGCCGCACGGGCCCTGGCTGCCGACATCACGGCGCTCAATGAGATGCGGGCCGTCGTTCGCGCCGGCGAGTTCACCGGTCCGATCCGCCCCCGAACCCCATCCGTATGACCTGGCGTGGCTGGTCGCCACACACGGCCACGTCACGGCGTCTCCGCCGGCGACTCACGATCTGTCGGATGGGGACCCAGCGCTCAGCGGACCGAGACGATGTGGTCGCCGACCTCCACCAGGTCGAACAGTTCGATGATGTCGTCGTTGGACAGGCGAACGCAGCCGTGGGACGCATCGCGGCCGAGCGAATCGACGTTGGCGGTCCCGTGGAAGCGGATGCCGGCTGCATCCCAGTTGAGCGCCCGCAGCCCGAGCGGATTGTTGGGTCCTGGTTCGATCCGCCGTGGTAGCCCGCGACCCCAGCCGTTGGGGGCGGGGTTGGTCCACACCGGGTTCGGGCGCTTTAGCGTCACATGGTGGATGCCGGTCGGCGTGGGGTAGTTCCCCGTCCCGACCGCCACCACGTAGGAGCGCACACGCCGCCCGTCGACCCACAGGTCGAGCTGGTGGTCGCTCTGCCGGAGGAACAGGATGCGGCGGTACGCAGCCGTGGTCTTGTCGGGCTGCACGGCCACGGTGGCCACGTCGACGCTGGTCGCCAGCCCCTCAGGTGAACCCGCCTGGGTCACCGCGTGCATGAGACCCTCGATCGTCGCCCCCTGGTTCACGGTGCGGCCGGGCTGCTCGGGGACGATCGTGGGTCGGGCGCGGTCGTAGGCCAGTTGGGCGTCGACCGGTTCGAGGTGAAGCTCGTCAGCGATCCGGGCGACGAGGTCACGTGCCTTCGCCGTCGGGTACTGCAGCGTGGCGTCGCCGGTGAACGGCACCGTGTCGCCGCGCCAGCGAACCTCGGCCAGCGTCGTCCACGACACGTTCCGTGACGTGTTGACGGCGGCTTCGGCGACGTCACCAGCCGTGGTGCTCACACCCAGCTCCCGGGGTGTCGTCTCCCACGTGCGGTCCTCGAACCGCAGCGTGATGCGGCGGTCGAGACGCGACGCCAGGACCGCGTCGACGGCTGCGGTGGCCTCGTCGACGGTCATACCACCCACGTCCACGCCGTTGATCTCCGCACCGGGCAGTGCCCGGTCCTGCCACGTGCGGCGGTAGTCGGCCATGTCGAGCGCGACGGCGGCCGTGCCCGACCCCAGGATCAGGACCGCGGCGGCCGCGAGCGCCGTGACGGCCGCCCACCAACTGCCGGGATCCCCGCGCTGACGTGACGTCCAGGACACCGACGACGTCATGGGCCCCCTCACATCGATGCCTGGCTGATCCGTCTTCGGGTCAGCTCGCTTCGGGTCAGTCTCGCTTCGACCGTACGCCTTTCAACTTCGCGCTCTTGTCCGGCGGGACCATCGAGCGGACAGTGCCGTCCGTCAGATATCGCCCTCGGCGGGCCCCGGCGCCCCGCGCCGTGCTCAGCTGGGGAACGCGGGGGGACGGCTCGCCGAGTGCCACAGCTCGTCATCGACGACCTGGAGCACCAACTCGTCCAGCAGCTGTGGGCTGAAGTCCAGCAGTCGCCACATCTCGATCGAGTCGCCGACCTCGCTGGTCCAGCGGGCGAGCACCTCGTCGTCATCTCGGTCGAGTTCGATGAGCAACGTCCTGCGCGGTGTGCGCCGGACCGTGGTGACCTCTGAGACGAACTCCTCGCCCGACTCGCTCCAGCCGGAGCGAGACACCACCGACTCCGCTGCCTCGGCCTCGAGCTGGCCGAGCAACGCTTGCAGGCGCTCGACCAGCTCGGCGTGCCGCCTGCCACGGGCTTGACTGCGGGCCTCCGCGCGGCTCGCCTCTCGCTCGGCCCGTCCGCGCTCGTCACGGAGCTGTTGCTGTTCGGCGTCCTGGCGCTCCTGTTCCAGCTCGACGTTCCGCTCCAGCCTCGCGCGTAGCGCGTCTTGGAAGTCGTCCATGTGGCACTCCGTCGATCGAGATCGTCTGTGTGGCTTCGCCGCCGCGGACGGCCGCCGTCGGCTGCGTTGGCGGAGCGGCTGTTATGGGTAGCCTCCCGACCATGGACGAGCCACCGTTCGAGATCGTCCCGGGCTTGTACCAGTCCGGGACGCCCGGGCAGGTCGACGCCGACGTGGTGATGAACCTACAGATGCGGCCGCCCAGCTACCTCCCGGACCAGCCGCAGGCCGAACAGTTCATCTCGATGTGGTGGCCGATCCATGACGGCCCGATGCCCGACGCGCGGATGGTGCGGTCGCTGGCCACGTTCATCTCGCGGCTGCTCGACGAGGACCGGAGGGTGCTGATCCACTGCGCGGCTGGGAACAACCGCTCCGGTCTGGTCGTCGCACGCACGCTGATCGAGCGGGGCCGCTCACCGCAGCAGGCGATCGGCGCGGTGCGCAGGGCCATCCCGAGCGCGCTGTCGAACCCCGAGTTCGAGAGCTGGCTGCTGAAGGAACGGCCGCGCGAGCGGTCGTAGCCGGCGCCCTGCCCACTCGTCCGGTGGCGAACATCTGTTCGTGGGGGCCATACTCGCGTCGTGGCATCCTCGACTGAGCAGCTGGTGCGCGCCGCGATCGCAAGCGGCGTTCGTGACGAACGTGTCCTGGAGGCGTTGCGGTCCGTACCGCGACACCACTTCGTCCCTGACGACCGTCTCGACCGCGCCTACATAGACCGTCCACTCCCGATCGGCCACGACCAGGTGACGACCCAGCCGTCGCTGGTGGCCGCGATGGTCGAAGCCCTGCAGCTGTCGGGCTCCGAGCGGGTTTTGGAGGTCGGGACGGGCCTGGGCTACCAGGCGGCCGTCCTGGCGCAGCTCGCCGCCGAGGTTTGGAGCGTCGAGCGGTTCGAGGATCTCGCCGAGCAGGCCCGCGCCAACCTCGCCGCCGCCGACGTCGACCACGTCGAGGTGGTCGTGGGCGACGGGAGCCAGGGCCTGGCGGAACAGGCCCCGTACGACGCGATCGTGGTCGCAGCCGCCTACCCGCAGGTCCCTCCGCCGCTGATCGAGCAGCTGCGGGTCGGCGGAACGCTGGTCCAGCCCGTCGGCCCCGGAGGCGCCGAGGACGTGACCCTGTTCGTCCGCGACCACGACGGCCTGGTTGCGCAGCGCTCGGTGATCGGCGCCCACTTCGTTCCGTTGCATGGCCGGCACGGTTTCCCGACCTGAGGAGCACCATGGACACCCTGGAGACCGGTGACATCCACTTCCTGTACAAGCCCGTGGTCGAGGAGGAGCATCCCCAGGGCCTCGTCGACGTCCAGGACTTCTTCGTCGTGCTGCACCCGCGTGGACGCGACACCTTCCGGTTGGTGGTGGTGGGACGCAAGCGTCTGCCCGAGATCGGCGACACGGAGCGGCTGTGGGGCTTCGTCAAGGAGGTGACCGACGACGCCGACGGGCTGCGGGATGCGCTCGGTCCTGCCGAGTACGACACGGCCACTGTTGGCCGACGTCATCAGCCGGGCGCTCGGCCCGCCGGTCAGGGTGTGTACGCCCTGGTGCGGCGCGGACGTGACACGTTCGTCGCCTACCAGCTCGACTCCCCCGACCAGCCCGGTGACGTGCAGCAGGTCCTGCGGATCGCGCCGGAGGCACGGTTCGTGCTGGCGGTGAAGAACCCCGACGTGGGTGCTCCGCCCGGCGCTGGCCTGCCGCCCGACGCCCGCGCGGACCTCCCGCCCGACCTGCACGAACGCTTCGACGGCCGTCGCTGGCTGGCAGCCGACCCGCCGGCGTTCCTCGACCACGAGGGTGCCGAGTTCGTCCTGATCGGGGCGCGCGAGGACGTCGACGTCAACGGCACGCCGGCGCTGCACCCGGACGACGCCGCCGACCTGATGCGTCAGCTCGACCTCGACCGTCGGGAGCATCCGCCCACGCCGCTCCGTGACGGAGCGTGGACCTGAGACGGGGGAGCGCGCGGCCGTCGGTCACGCGTGTCCAGATGGACATCACCCGGTCTTGGAGGTGCACGGACGTGGGGCGTCCGCCGCTGCGTCGCAACGGCCGATCAGCCACCCTGGTCACGAAGGACACAGCCTACGACCAGGAGGACGCTATGCCCGCCGACGTCATCCCATCCAGCCACCGTGATCTGCTCGACAAGGCCGGCTTCGCCCACGTCGCGTCGCTCGGCCCGGATGGCAACCCGCAGTCGCACCCGGTGTGGTACGACTTCCAGGACGGACAACTGTGCTTCAGCACGACGAAGTCGCGGCAGAAGTTCCGCAACGTCAGCCGCCACCCGCGGGTTGCCGTCTCGATCCTCGATCCCGACAACCCCTACCGCTACCTCGAGATTCGCGGTGAAGTCGCCGCGATCGAAGACGACCCCCATAAGAAGTTCATCGACTTCCTCGCGGGCAAGTACCTGGGCGAGGACGAGTACCCCAACAAGCAGCCGGACGCTGAGCGGGTGATCATCAGGATCGAACCTGAACACGCCGCCACCATGGGCTGATCACCTGCGGTGGATCGGCTGTATCCACGGTGAGAGCCAACAACTCTCACACACCGACCACGCGACTTTCCGGTCGGCCCTGCGGGGGCCGGTCGGGCCGCGTGGTCGTGGCTACGCAGCGACCAATTCGCCGTGGAGGCCGGTGAGGTCGTAGTCGGCTGCCGGGTGACGGAGCTTGGCGAGCGCGAGCTTCTCGAGCTGGCGGATCCGTTCACGGCTCATGCCGAAATCATCCCCGATCTCGGCCAACGTGCGCTCCTGGCCGTCGACGAAACCGAAGCGCAGCATGATGATGCGCCGTTCACGCTCGTCGAGGCTGGACAGGGCCCGCTCGATCTGGCGGCGGGCGTCGTGGGACCAGGCCGACTGCTCGGGGCTGATCGCCTCTTGGTCAGCGATCAGGTCGCCCATGCTCGCGTCGCCGTCCTCACCGACCGGGGCGTCGAGCGACGCCGTGCGCTCCAGGGCGTCACGGACCTCGTGGATGCGCTCCACGGTGAGCTCGACGGCCTCGGCGATCTCCGCGTCGGTGGGATCACGACCGAGCTCCTGACGCAGGTCGATCTCGGTCCGCGTAATCTTCGCCGACAGCTCCCACACGTGGGCCGGAACACGGATCGTGGTCGCCTTTCCGGACACGCCCCGCTGCAGGGCCTGACGGATCCACCACACCGCGTAGGTGGAGAACTTGTAGCCCTTGGTGTGGTCGAACTTCTCGACGGCACGCATCAGGCCGAGGTTGCCCTCCTGGATCAGCTCGAGCATGTCCAGGCCGCGGCCCAGCCAGCGCTTGGCTTGCGCGACGACCAGCCGCAGGTTGGCCCGGACCATGTGCTCCTGTGCGCGTTCGCCGCCACGGGCGATCCGCCGCAGCGTGGCGCGCCGACGCGGCGACATCGTCTGCTCGTCGTCCTCCAGCATCCGCTTCGCGGCGAGCCCGGCCCGGTACCGCTTCGTGAGGTCCTGCTCGCGCTCGGCGTCGAGAAGTTCCGTGCGGCCAGCCAGGTTGAGGTACTGGCGCACGGAGTCGGTGGTGTGCGTCAGCTGACGGACCTGCCGCTCGGCGTCGGAGTCGGCGGACGTGTCGTCGATGATCGGGATATCGCGCTCACGCGCACGGTCGAGGACGTCGCCGACCGAGGTCTCCTCGTCAGCGAGCGGGTCCTCGATCCGCTCGAGCTCGGAGACCAGCAGGTAGCCTCGCTCACCGGCACGCTCGAGCACATCGGTCAGCGTGTCGCTGGTAGCAAGCTCACTGATGGTCACATGGGCTCCTTTTCGGCATAGGGAGAGAAAGATCCGGGCGTGGGTAGTTCAACGGTAACGACAGCCCGCACGGCCGGACTGCGCCTCACACCTGAACAACGCGGGGGGCGCCGTGACCCTTCCCGTACGAACGGACGGGTGCGTCGCCGCGCCGTGCGAACAGCCGACGGCTACTCAGCCGGCGGCGTGGACGGCGTCGGAACCGGCGAGGGGGCCCGGTAGGTCCTGACCGGCCGTGACGACCGAGAGCCGGTCGGTGGCGCGGGTGAGGGCGACGTAGAGGCTGCCGTATCCGGCGGTGGCCACGATAGCGTCGGGGTCGGTGACCACGACCGCGTCGAACTCCAGGCCCTTCACCGTCCACGGATCGAACACCCGCACATCATCGTCGACCAGGCGCTGGGCCAACTCGGGGAGCACCGCGCCGGCAGCGACGACGGCGACGGTTCCGGTGACGGCCTCGCGGGCACGTCTCGCCTCGCCGGCCGCGGCGTCGGCGAGGTCGGACAACCCGGTGATGATCGAGGGGTCGTGCTCGCCGATGCGAACCGACCGCGGGGGTCGCTGGTCGGGTGCGGTGACCATCAGCAGCCGGGCGGCGAGGTCCATGATCCGCGCGGACGTGCGGTAGTTCACCGTCAAGCGTGCCACCTCGACCTCGCGCCGTCCCACCAGTCGCCCCACGTCGATCCACGTGGACGGTCCGGCCAGGGTCGAGCGCTGGGCCAGGTCGCCCACGACCGTCCAGGTGGCCCGGTGACCGCGGCGAGCGACCATCCGCCACTGCATGAACGACAGGTCCTGGGCCTCGTCGACGACGACGTGGCCGAACTCGCTGTAGTCCGGCGCGTTGATCAGCTCGCCGGGGTCGACGCGGACCGAGCGGTCCGCGAACGTGGTGACAGCGGGCTCGTCTGCGCCGTCGGCGGCGGGCGGACCTGACACGCCGAACGAGCCGAGGTTGACACGCAGCTCGTCGATAAGGGCCACGTCGTCCACCGAGGGCAACCGTCCGGCGGCGTGGTCGCCACGCCAGGCGGCGGCAACCGTCCGCGCCTGCTCGGCGGTGAGCACCCCACCCGCCAGCCCAGAGACGTCCACCTCGCCGCTGCGCAGCCGGTCGAAGGCCCCTCGCCACGACGCGCCCCGTGGGAGTCGGGCGGCGTAGCGGCGCATCACCTCCCCCATCCTGGGATCCCCCTTGATGGCTGCGACATCACGCTGATCGTGGCGGTCGGTGACCAGGCCAGGCACGAACGCCCCCAGCGGCTGCAGGACCGCGGTGGTCTCACCGAGTGACGGCAGGACGCTGGCGATGTAGTCAGCGAAGGCACGGGTGGGCCCCACGATCAGGACACCGCGGCGCTCCAGGCGTTCCCGGTGCCGGTACAGCAGGTAGGCGACCCGGTGCAGAGCCACCACGGTCTTGCCGGTGCCCGGGCCGCCACTGACGACGACCACTCCGCGTGCGGGCTGCCGGATGATCTCGTCCTGTTCGCGCTGGATCGTGGCGACGATGTCGCGCATCCGATCCGAGCGGTCCCGGGTCAACGCGGCCATCAGGGCCGCGTCACCGACGAGGTCGATGCGGGCGTCCCCGTCGCCCCCGAGCAGCTGATCCTCGACCGTGAGGACGGTCCGGCCGCGGCAGTGGATGATGCGACGACGTCGCACCCCTTGCGGGTCGGCGAGGGTGGCGCGGTAGAAGGCGGCCGCGACGTCGGACCGCCAGTCGACCACCAGCGGCTCGTAGTCCTGCGATAGGACCGATACCCGCCCGACGTGGTAGGTCTCGCCATCGTCGCGGTCGAGGCGGCCGAACACAAGCGGCTCGGTGTCTCCGATGCTGAGCGAGGTCACGCGGGCCGCGGCCTGGAAGGCAGCGGCGTCGCGGTCGACCAGGTCGGCGTGGGTCACGACGGGAGCGGCCAACGCCTGCTGCCGCCGCCGCTCCGCCCGGCGTCGGAGCTCCTCCAAGCGGGCGTACGCGCGATCCACGTGACGCTGTTCCTCGCGGATGGCGATCGCGCGGACGTCGTGGTTCAACCGGCCTCCCGGATCGGTCGTGGGAAGCAACGACGGTACACCGGCCGGGGCTGGCGACGCGGCGGTGGAGCCGACCGACCGTGTCGACGGCGGGCGAGCTCGGGGCCACGTCGTTACGGTCGCGGTTGAGCGCGTCCGCGCCGTCAACTTGCAGACCACTGAGCATCCGCCAGACGCGGGCGCGCGCTGCCGCGCGAGACAGCGACGCCCCGGTGACAGGAGTCGATGTGGCCGACGACGACCCGATCTCGCTGACCGACCGCTTCGTCGAGGCGGTCACGGTCGCACACTCGGTGCACGATGGTGAGGCCCGCAAGGGCACGCACGTGCCCTACCTCGCCCATCCGCTCGGTGTCGCCGCGCTGGTGCTGGAGGACGGTGGCGACGAGGACGAGGCGATCGCGGCAGTGCTGCACGACACGGTCGAGCATGCCCAGGACGCGGAAACCGCCCGGCAGGTGCACCGCCGCATCGTCGAGGAGTTCGGCGAGCTGGTCGGCGACCTGGTACTGGCCTGCACCGACTACGACCCCTACAGCGGCGAGCGCGGCCAGTGGAAGGAGCGGAAGCAGCGGTACCTCGACCACCTCGATACGACACCGGTATCGACGTTGCGCATCTCCGCGGCGGAGAAGCTGCACAACGCCGCGGCGATCCTGCGGGACCTGCGCATCGACGGCGACGCGGTCTGGGACCGGCTGGAGCACGGCCGTGATGGCCAGCTGTGGTACTACCGCCAGCTGGCGGATCGGCTCGCCGACGTGGCCGGCGGGCCGCTGGTCCGCGAGCTGAACGAGACGGTCACCGCAATGGAGGAGGCGGCCGGCGGTCGCTGACCGTCAGCAGCCGTCGCCAGGGCGATCACGGATGGACGGGTCGACGACCTCGAGGTGAACGTGGGGCCAGTCGCGGGTCGAGTGCTCGTCGATCTGGGAGGGGAACGGCAGCCGCGTGGGGCGATCAGCTAACACGGTCGAGGCTGCGGTCACGCGGTCGCCGCGCTGGACCTTGACGCCGTCGATGTGCAGGACCTTGACCTCCCACCCGGGGTGGTCGTCGGGTTCGATCACCGCGAAGTCGTCGTGATCGCGGCAGTACAGCACGTAGGTCCCGCACGGAGCACCCGACCGGTGACCGGTGCGCGGACCGCGAGGTCGGGGTGGGACACCACATCGGCCGCGGAGCGTGACCCCGTCCCGCGACCTCGGCTCGGCAGCGTGACCGTCGGGGCGCCGGTCGAGACGACCTCGAGCTGCCGCGCCCCGTCGTGGTTGGACTCGTGGAACCCGATCACGTCGACGGCAGGCGACGGCAGGCGGAGCACCACCCCGCCGGTCGTCGCGAAGGCCGGCAGGTGCATCGCCCGCTCGGCGGCCACGCAGGCGGACACCACCACGTGCGCGGCGCAGACCAGATCGGTGTCCGGCGCATCGGCCAGGAAATCGCTGGTGTCGCGGTCGAGGTCGGCGCCGTCGGCGAGCACGATCGCAACCTTCTGGGACGCCGCCCACGCCCCGGCAGCGAACCCCGAGACCCACGCGTCCGGGTCATAGCCGTCGATGAGCAGGACGGAGCGGGCGTCGGCCGCGACCGCGAACCCCCGTCGCTGATCCTGCTCGACCGCTGTGCCGGTGCGGGTGCGGCCGGCGGCGCGCCGGACCGTGATCCCCAGCGCGCGGAGCTCGTGCTCGACGCCTGCCGAGACCGCAGCGGTCCCCCCTGCGACGATCACCTCGCGGGCACCGGTGTCGACCAGGTAGGCGGCCACATCGTCGTGCAGGTCCTGCGACGGGGTCAGCACGACCGGGGCGGCGAGGTGATGTGCGAGCGCGGACCCTCCCACAGCGTCGGCGAAGGCCTGCGTGCCATCGCCGGCGGCCCGGGCGATCACGACCGGGACGCCAGCCGCGTCCGGGTGGTAGTGGCGCGCGACGCCCACCGCCGTCTGGATCCGGGTGGCGCCCCCGATCCGGCGGACGGCGTAACCGCGTGCGATCAGCTCCGCCTCGACCGGTGCGCCGATCGCATCCGTCCCACCCAGGATCGTGACCTGTTCGGCGCCGAGGCGTTCGAGTTCGGCGGCGGTGCGCCGATCCAGGACATCGCGTCGGGTGAGCACGATCGGGCGGCCGGTGGCGGACCCAGCAGCGAGACTGTCGCCGAACAGGTCGTTGCGACCAAGCAGGACCTCGCGCGCCGTCCCCGCGGCGAACCCCAGTCGGATGACTTCGATCGCCGCGTCGATGTTGTCCGCAGCGGGCAGGGCCCGCCTGTGTGGGTCGTGCGCCAGGGCGGTCGGGGTGGGCTGCGTCGCAGCCCCCAACACGACCAGCAGCAGGATGATCGCCAACCCGCACCAGTGACGTTCCAAAAGGCCCCGCTGTCGACAGCGGCGATCGTAGAGCCACCGTTGTTGGCGCGTGACGGCCACGTGACCATCCGTCGGTTGCCACCTGGGTTGCCCGCCGCTATGTCAAAGGGTGGGCTTTCGGGAGAGGTGGACATGGCGCGGTGCGAGGTCTGCGGCAACGACTACGACAAGGCCTTCGAGGTGCACGCCGCCGGAGCGGTGCATACCTTCGACTGCTTCGAGTGTGCCATCCACGCGATGGCTCCCTCGTGTGAGCACTGCGGCTGCCGCGTGGTCGGCCACGGGGTGGAGGCGGACGGGCAGTTCTACTGCTGCGCCCACTGCGCGCGTGAGTCCGGGGTCTCGGACGTCGCCGACCGGGTGTAGCCGCACGGCCCTGACCGACCTTCACCGACGAGGCCCTGTCTGTCAGGCGAAGGCGAGACGCCCGAGGAACCGGGGGTCACCAACCGGTGAGCGCGTACGACGCGATCGTGGTGGGGCTCGGGGGCATGGGATCCGCAGCGACCTACCACCTGGCGCGGCGCGGGCAGAAGGTCCTGGGACTCGACCGGTTCGGGCAGCCGCACGTCCACGGCTCGTCTCACGGCCGTAGCCGGATCATCCGCCGAGCCTACTTCGAGGGGCCCAGCTACGTCCCGATCGTCGTCCGCGCCTACGAGCTGTGGCGGGAGCTGGAACGCCGGTCCGGCTCGCCGCTCGTGACGATCACCGGCGGGCTGTTGATCGGGCGTGCGGACTCCGACCGGGTGGAGGCGGCACGCATGAGCGCCGAGACGCATGGCGTGGACCATCAAGTGCTCGACGCCGAGGATGCGACGCGCCGGTTCCCGCAGCTGCGGATCGTCCCCGACGAGCTCGCGCTCTACGAGGCCCAGGCCGGCGTGCTCGTCCCCGAGCTCTGCGTCGCGGCGCACCTGCAGCTCGCCGACCGCAACGGCGCGGTCCTGCGCACCGGCGAGCCGGTCAGCGGATGGCGACCGCATCCGGAGGGCCTGGTCGTCACCACCGCCAGCGGGAGCTACCACGCCCGCAACGTGGTGCTGACGGCGGGACCGTGGATCCCGCAGCTCACCGGTGGACGCCTCCCGATGACCGTGGAACGTCAGTACGTGGCCTGGCTGCGGCCACGCGGCGATCGTCACTTGTTCAGCGGCGGGAGATTGCCCGTCTTCATCATCGACCGTGAAGATGACGTCGCCCTGTACGGCCTCCCGGATCTGCACGGCGATGGGGTCAAGGTCGCGTTCCACCACGGTGGCGAGACCGGCGACCCTGACGCGCTGTCACGAGAGGTGCACGACGACGAGCTGCAGCGCCTGGCCGGGGCCGCCCGCGACCGCGTCCCTGCGCTCGGTGACGTCGCCGACGCGCAGGTCTGCCTGTACACCAACACCCACGACCGGCACTTCGCGATCGGGCCCCATCCCGACGTGGACGGGTTGATCGTGGCGGGGGGGTTCTCCGGCCACGGGTTCAAGTTCGCTTCCGCGGTGGGCGAGATCCTCGCCGACCTGGTCGTCGACGGGGAGACCGGCTTCGATCTCGACCACTTCCGCCCCGGGCGGCTGATCGACGCGCCGCGCTAAACGCTCACCGCACCGGCACGCCGGGCTCCAGTTCGACGATCTCGACGTCGAGGTCGCTGGCCTGGCGGCGGAACGCCTGGGGCGTGCCGGTGAACATGGGAAAGTGGCCGTAGTGCATCGGGATGACCGTCGGGACCTGCAGGAGTCGGCTGGCGTGGGCGGCCTGGCGGGGATCCATCACGTAGAAACCGCCGATCGGCAGGAGTGCGACGTGCGGGCGCCACAGTTCGCCGATCAGGCGCATGTCGCCGAACACCATGGTGTCGCCGGCGTGGTACACGCGCAGGCCCTCGGGGAACTCCAGCACCCACCCACCGGGCTCGCCGCCGTACACGACCCGGTCGTCGGGGAGCTGGATCCCCCCGGAGTGCACGGCACGGACGAGCGTGCCCCGCACCCCACCGGGGCCCTCGACCGTGCCGCCGTGTGTCAGGCCGTTGACGTGCGGCACCCCTTGGCGGGACAACCACAGGAACGTCTCGTACACGCAGTAGATCTGTGGCCGGTAGCGCCAGCCCAACGTCACCGTGTCGCCGAGGTGGTCGAAGTGGCCGTGGGTGACGAACACGGCGTCGATCCGGGTGGGGTCGCGCTCACCGGGTGGGCACCCGGGGTTGTCGCGCAGCCAGGGATCGATGTACACGGTGGTGCCGTCGCCGGTGCGGAACCGGAACGTGGCGTGACCCAGCCAGGTCAGCTCGACGCCGCGCAGGTCCACCGCTCAGTGCCGGCGGGCGATCGCCTCGGCGAGTTCCTGCTTGTCCATCTTCGACCGGCCGGAGATGCGCAGAGCGCGGGCGCGATCGTACAGGTCGGTCTTGCGTTCCTGGAGCAGCGTCGCCACCTCGTGGGCGTCCTCCGCGTCGTTGCCGGCGCGGATCGCGTCCAGGTCGCCGGCGTCGCGGGCGCGGACCAGGGCCGCGCACAACCGCGGGAGATCGGCGTCGTCGACCACGGCGCGCAGATCATCGACCGACCTGCCGAGGCCGAGCTCGCCAGCCACCTCCAGTGCCTGCTGGTCGGCGAACGGGAACAGCTCGTCCCACAGCAGCTGCACCTCGCGGTGGAAGAAGTCCACGCCGGCGTCGTCAAGCCCGTTGAACTCCTTCAGCAGCTGGCGTTCGCGGGCAGGAGCGCGTTGGGCCCGCAGGCGGAGCTGGCGCAGGTCGCCACCGTAGTTGGCGAGCAGGTCCCCGACCGCGTCGCCGAGGATCGCTGCTGCGTCGTCGTACCGCGGGTAGCCAGCGGAGTTCAGCACATCCACCCGCTGCTTCCAGGTCGAGTGCGCGAGCTTGGCTGGTGTGGTCCACCCGACGCGGAACACGGCGCTGGTGGCCTCCGCCGCGATCGTGGTGTTGATGCGCGCGCCGAACAGGATCGAGGCGACGAGCAGCTGGAACAGCGGGGAGGGCGTTCCGCGCTCGATGTCGATCGCCAGGTCCTCGGCGAACAAGCGCCCGTGGCGCGACAGAAGGGTGTCGATCGTGTCCTGCCGGCTTGGCATGAGCCCTCCTGCTCGTCTCCACCTTCGCCAGCCCCGCGCCCCGGTTCCCGCCACCGACCCGACCGTTCGCCAGGGACGCACGGTCGGGCGCGACACGCCCGTGTGGACCCCTAAACCGGTTGCCGGTCATCGTCGCAGACCTCACACTGATCTCGCGGGGCGAACCTTTCCACGGCGACGGGGCGCTGCGGGAACGGCTGCGACACCAAGCCTGACGACGCACGTCCAAAACGCCGCCGCCACCGCACGCGCAGTCCGCGCCGCTGCGGATGGAGCCGCCCGCGCAGAAGCCGCCAAGGAGCGACATTGACGATGAGCCCTCATCTGCCACGTCGAGTGGTGGCCGTCCTCGCCGTGGTGGCTGTGACCGTGGCGGCAGCGCTGCTGTTCCTCGGCCGCGACACGGACGACACGCCGGCGGCCGTCCCGACGCAGGATCCGGTTGCCGGCCCGCCGGCGCTGGTGCGCGCAGCCCAGGCCGCATCGGTCGACGAGCTGATCGACGCGCCGCCCACCGAGCCGAGCGGCCCCGTGGGTGTCGACGGTGACCCGGCGGCGGACGCCAAGCTGCAGCGGATCGCCGTTCGGCCCGAGCCCGTAGCCAGGTCCCGCGCTTCGTCCGGGTCGCTGTGGGATCGGCTCGCGCAGTGCGAGTCGAGCGGGAGATGGTCGAGCACCCGTGGAATGTTCGAGGGCGGCTTGCAGTTCCACCCGCAGACCTGGGAACGGTTCAAGCCGTCCGGGTATCCCGATGCCGCGTACAACGCCTCACGTCAGCAGCAGATCGCCGTCGCCAAGCGTGTCCTGGCCCGGCAGGGCTGGGAGGCGTGGCCGGTGTGCAGCCGCCAGATCGGGGTGCGCTGAAGCGCACTCCTCCCCCACCGCCCTGCGCGTGGAACGGTACGCCCGCGCTCCGCGTCTCACACCATGGACCACGATTGCAGGAGGCGAGGTGCGATCACGGATCGTCATGGCAGCCGCGGCACTGGTCACCCTGTTGGCCGCCGCGTGTGACGGCCAGGGCGGAGCAACCGGCGCAGCCGGCGCGCCCGCCGAGGTGGCGGCAGCCCAACGCGGCCCGAACGCGGCGGTGATCGCCGAGGGCGTGACCGTGACCGGCGTCGGGCGCATCACCGGCCGCCCCGACACGTTGCGTGCCACGGTCGGTGTGGAGGTCGAGCGCGACACGGTCCAGGAAGCGCTCGACGCGGCCAACGCCGCGGTCGACCAGGTCCTGTCCGCGCTCGGCGACAGCGGCGTCGAGGAGTCCGACATCCAGACGACCGAGTTCTCGGTGCGTCCGCGGATGGATCATCCCCGCGACGGTGCCCCGACCGTCCGCGGGTACGCCGTGACCAACCTCGTCGAGGTCAAGCTGCGCGACCTCGACCGCGCCGGCGAGGTTCTGCAGGCCGCGGTCGAGGCCGCCGGCGACGCCGTCCGGGTCCACGGGATGCGGTTCACGCTCGAGGACAACGACGAGCTGCTGCGTGCGGCGCGCGACGCCGCCTTCGGTGACGCACGAGCGAAGGCCGAGCAGTACGCGCAGCTCGCCGAACGCAGCCTCGGGCGGCTGGTCGGCGTCTCCGAGCAGCTGGGCGGTGACCAACCACCGCCGAAGCATGTCCTTGACCGCGCCCAAGACGCAGGGGCGGTCCCGATCCGGCCCGGCGAGCAGGAGGTCGCCGTCCACGTGACGGCAGTCTGGTCGCTGGAGTGATCACGCGCAGCAGCGGCGCGGGACGCGCCGACGGCCGGATTCGAGCGGCCGTCAGCCGGTGTTGCGCATCCCCGCGGCGATCCCGTTCATCGTCAACAGCAACGCGCGTCGCAGCAGCGGGTCGGGCTCGCCGTCGCGGCGGTAGCGGGCCAGCAGCGCGACCTGCAGGTAGCTGAGCGGGTCGAGGTAGGCGTCGCGCACGTCGAGCGTGCGGTGCAGGACCGGGTGGCCGGCCAGCAGCTGTTCCTCGCCGGTGGTCAGCAGCACCTGTCGCACCGTCCGTTCGTACTCGTCGACGATCCGCTCGAAGATGTGGTGCAGGTCCGGGTCGACCAGGCGCTCGACGTACCGGCGGGCGACGTCCAGGTCGGTCTTGACCAGCGTCATCTCCACGTCGGAGATGAACATGCGCATGAACTGCCAATCGCGCTGCATGTCGTCGATCGTGGCGTCCAGCCCCTCGGCGCGGGCGGCGGCCAACCCCGACCCCACCCCGAACCACGCGGGGATGATCTGGCGCGACTGGGTCCAGCCGAACACCCACGGGATGGCGCGCAGCTCCTCCAGCCCCGTTCCGCCGCCCCGCCGCGCCGGGCGCGACCCGATGTTGAGCTCCGCGAGCTCTTCGACCGGTGTCGAGGCGCGGAAGTACTCGGCGAACCGCGGGAGTTCCACCAGCGCCCGGTAGGCGTCGTACGCCGCCTGCGAGATCACGTCCATGGCGGTGTCCCAGCGACGCAGCGCCTCCGGCGGGTTGAGGGCCTCTCGGTGCAGCAGCGACCCTTCCAGCGTCGCGGCCAAGGTCACCTCGAGGTTGCGGCGCGCAAGGTCCGACAGCCCGTACTTGTCCGCGATGACCTCGCCCTGCTCGGTGATCTTGATGCGTCCGTCCACGCTGCCGGGTGGCTGCGCCAGGATCGCCTCGCTGGTCGGCCCGCCACCGCGCCCGACGCTCCCGCCCCGGCCGTGGAAGATGCGCAGCGCCACCCCGTGACCGGCAGCGGCGTCCCGCAGCCGTCGCTGCGCCTTGTGCAGCTTCCAACGCGACGTCGTGATGCCGCCGAGCTTGGACGAGTCCGAGTACCCGAGCATGACCTCCTGCAGGTCGCCACGCAGCCGGACCAGCTCCCGGTAGGGCTCGATCGTGAGGAGCGCGTCCAGCAGGTCGCCGGCGGCGGCCAGGGACTCGGGCGTCTCCAGAAGCGGCACGAAGCCGATGCGGGCGATGCCCGCGTCGTGGTCGACCAGCCCGGCCTCGCGCGCCAACACCACGGCGGCCAGCAGGTCGCCGACGGTCTCGACCATCGAGACGATGTACGACTCGATCGCCGGCTCGCCCTCGTCGAGGGCCCGGCGGATCGTCGTGAAGGTCGCCAGCGTCCGGCCCTGCTCCCCGGGGAGGCGGGTGGTGGGCGCGGCCAAGGGACGACGGCTGCGCAGCTCGTCGGCCAGGAGCGCACCCCGCGCCTGCGGATCGAGGGTCTCGTAGGGCTGTCCCAGCCGGGCGTAGAGGCTGGCCACGGCGGCGTGGTGCTTGGCGGCGTGCTCGCGCACGTCCATGATCGCCAGGTTCAGGCGGAACGCGGCCACCATCCGCATCAGCCGGGCCAGCGACCCGCGGGCGATCAGCTGCCCACGGTTGGCCAGGAGCGAGTCGTACATGATCCGCAGCTCCGCCAGGACCTGATCGGCGTTGGTGTACTCCTCGCGGCCGGGAGCGCGCCGCTCCAGGATCCGCCGGCGGGTGTTGGTCAGCCGGTGGTGGATGTAGGAGCACTTCAGCCGGTAGGGCTCCTCGCGGTTGAGGTGGACGAAGCGTTCGTACACGTCCGGCAGGCCCTCGCGGTCCTCGGCCAGGCTGGCGTGGAACTCGTCGGTGATGTCGGCGATCCGCACCGACGTGGACAGGTCGGTTGCCAGATCCTGCAGCGCAGACAGCAGGTTGCGGACGGCGTGGTCAGCCTGGACCCGCAGCACCTCCGATGTGACCTCGGGCGTGACGTTGGGGTTGCCGTCGCGGTCGCCACCGACCCAGGTCCCGAACCGGATCGGGACGGCATCGGGCTCCAGCTCGATCCCCAGCCGGAGCAGCTGGTTGGAGACCTCGTCGAACAGGTCGGGAACGACGTGGCTGAACAGCTCGTCGAAGTAGTAGATGACCGCCCGCGCTTCGTCGACGGGGTCGGGGCGCTCCAAGCGCAGCTCGTCGGTCTGCCACAGCATGTCGATGACCTCCGCCAGACGACGGTCGATACGGTCCTGGTCGGCGGGTGTGGCCCGCGGGTCGTTGCGCTCCGCGAGCAGGTCGGCGACGCGACGCACCTTGGTCAGGATCGACCGACGTGACGCCTCGGTGGGATGCGCGGTGAACACCGGACGCAGTTCGAGGCGGTCGACGACGTCAGCGAGGAGCTTGTCGTCGAGGTCGGCGTCCTGGATCCGACGGATGGTGGCCTGGAGCCAGCCGCGGTGCTCGGTGCGAGCCGTGAGCTCATCGACCCGGTGGGCCTGCTCGGCGACGTTGGCCAGGTGGAAGTAGGCGGTGAAGGCCCGCACCAGCCGGATCGTGGTTGGCAGGTCCAGGTCGGCCACGAGCGACTCGAGCTCGCCGGGGCCGGTCCCACGGCCGTCGGTGCGCAGTGCCTTGCTGAGCGTCCGGACGCGTTCGACGAGTTCCAGCAGCTCCCCGCCCTCTTGACGCACCAGGGTCTCGCCGAGGAGCGTGCCGAGCCGGCGGATGTCTGCGCGGAGCGCCGCGTCGCGATCGGCGGCGGTGATGCGAACGTCGCTCACGATGGCTCCTGACCGTGGTTGCCTGCCAGTCGATGGTCACGCTCAACCAGGAGCGTGGCAACCGGTTCCTGGATCCGCATAACCGCGGCAGCCGGCGGCTGGCGCTCAGCCCGGCGGGGCGGCGGCTTCCACGCGCGCCAGACGCTTGAGGGCCTGGACCTTCTCGCCCCGCCCGACCTTGGCTTCGCGCACCGCACGCTGCAGCGACGCGATCGTGCTGTCGTACGTCGCGCGATCGACCGGGTACGGGGTGCGGTCCTTCCCCCCGTGCGCGAACGAGTACGACACGGGGTCGCGGACGGAGGTCGGCTCGCCGTACGTCAGCTCCGCCACCAGCGCCAGCGCTCGCAACCCCTTCGCGCCGAGCCCGGGAACGGCCAGCAGCGCCGTGAAGTCGGCGGGCTGAGCCTCGTAGGCGCCCAGCAGGATGCGTTCGAGCCGGTCGGGGTGCAGGTCGGCGACCCGGACGTGATGGTGGCGTGGCAGTTGCAGGCTGCGCAGACGACGCACGTCGCGCACCACCGGGGCGGGCCCCTCCCGGGCCAGCGCGACCGAGACCGTGCGGTTGGCCTCGGCCTCGGCAGCGACGAGGTTGAGCACCTGCCCGACCGAGCCGTCCCCGGCCACCGCCGCGTGCGGGTCGGCGTCGAACCGTCGCGGCTCGTGCCAGTGGTAGCGGCGCGCCATGCCCGTGGCGTCGTCCTTTCCCTGCTGCACCACCGCCCACGCCCCGTCGTCGGCGAAGATGAAGGTGTGGTGGTACAGCGCGAACCCGTCCTGCACCGCCGCCGAGTCGACCTTGGCGGCAAGACGGCTGGCCAGCACGAGCGGGGTGGGGTCGCGGCCGAGGCGCTCGCAGGTCAACTCGATCTCGGCGGGCGTCCGCCGCGACGTGCGACCCTTCCCGCCCGCCACCGTCAGCCCGAGCCGCGGGACGCCGCGCACCGCGGCCTTCAGCGCCCCGCACACCGTGGTGGTCAGGCCGCTGGAGTGCCAGTCGAACCCCAGCACGCACCCGAACGCCTGGAACCAGATCGGGTCGGAGACGCGGCGCAGCAGACCGTGCGGCCCCTCCTGGGCCGCGATCGCCACCGTCATCTCCCGGGCCAGCGCCGACATCCGCTCGAACAGCCACCGGGGCGCTCGTCCGCCGTGCAGCGGGAGGTCGGCGTGTCCGGTTCGCATGGGGGCGCAGTCTACGCGGCCTGCGGATCGCGGGTCACGGTGTGGTCCCGCTCCGCGGCGTCGGTGACTCACGCGCCGACGTCGCCCGCCAGCTGTGCGGGCGACGCGTGCTCGGGCGTGGTCGGCAGCATCCACCGACGACCCAGCGGGAGGCTGGCGCCCTTGCCGCCCAGGACCTGGATCACCCCCAGTTCGTTGGTGGCGAAGCCCACCGCCGCCGCGGCCATGTAGACCCGCCAGATGCGGTAGACGGCTTCGCTGGCGGCGCGCACGGCTATGTCGTGGTTGACCTCCAGCCGCCGCACCCACTTGCGGAGCGTCAACTCGTAGTGCGGGCGGAGCTGCTCGACGTCGATCAACTCGAAGCCGGCGCGCTCGGTGTGGCGCACGGCCTCCCAGGCGGGCACCAGCCCGCCGTCGGGGAACACGTACCGGGCGAGGAACGTGTCGCTGTCGCGGGTGAAGTCGCGGACGACCCCCCGGCCGCCGGTCGTGATGCCGTGGTTGAGGAACCGTCCGGAGCGGGCCGTCAGCGCGAAGCACCGCGAGAAGTACTCCTCGAGCTCGTCAGGCCCGACATGCTCGAACATCCCCACCGACGCGACGGCGTCGAACCGGCCACGGATCTCACGGTAGTCGGCGAGCACGAGCTCCACCCGGTCGGCGAGGCCAGCTTGCCGGATGCGTTCCCGCCCGAGGTCGTACTGGCCCTGCGAGATCGTCACACCGGTGGCGTGCACGCCGTAGTGGCGGGCGGCGTGCAACACGAGCGCTCCCCAGCCGCACCCGATGTCGAGGAAACGGTCACCGGACCGCAGCGCCAGCTTCCGGCAGATCAGGTCGAGCTTGCGTTCCTGGGCGACGTCGAGCGGCTCGTCACGGTCGGCGAAGTAGGCGCAGGAGTAGACCAGGTTGCGGTCGAGGAACAGGGCGTAGAAGTCGTTGCCGACGTCGTAGTGGGCACGGACCGCCTCCCGGTCGCGGGCCAGCGAGTGAGCCCGCCCGCGGAGCCTGATCCGCCGATCACCGCAAGCAGGCGGGGGCGGAAGCCGGAGCAGATCGACGGCCAGAGCAGCGCTCGTCGGCAACGGCAGCTGTTGCCTCTGGGTCCTCGCCGCCGCGCGCAGCGCCGCGACCAGATCGCCTTCGACGTCCACGTCGCCGCCGAGGTAGGCCTCACCCGCAGCGACGTCACCGGGGGCCAGCAGCGCACGCAGCGCCGACGGGCGGCGCAGGACCAGCCGGAAAGGCGCGTCGTCGGGCCCCAGTTCGGTGCCGTCCCATAGCCGGATCGGCCACTGGTGGCCGGTCGCGGCAGCGACCCGCCGGTGGATGCGCTCGACGATCCTCCGCGCTCGTGACCCGAAGGCGGCCGCCGCGACATCACGTGAACGCATGGCGCACTCCTCGTCGTGCTCCTGAGGCGGGAACGTGCCGGGCGCTCACGGCCGGGTCAAGCGTGCGGTTCCAACCCCGACTTCATCAGCGGGAACAGACAGGACAGCTCGTGCGAACCCCGCTCGGTGCGTGCTGGCCGGCCCGGCTGGCCGGTCACCCGCATGGGTTACCGGTGGCAGCTGTTGAATTTGTGAACTATCGATGCCAGGCTGGGCGAGTGAACGGTGGAGGGGCCACTGGGGGGACAGTGATGCACGGGGAGTATCCGGACCGGTCCGTGACGAGCAGCGGCGTGCGCACCATCGTGAGCGTCGCCGCGTTGGCGGCGCTGCTGCTGGTCGCCGGCGCCCACACGTACGTGGTGCAGCACGGCGACACCCTGTCGGGGATCGCCAATCGTGTCGGGACGACGGTGCGGGCGCTGACCGACAGCAACGGGATCGCCGACCCCGACCGCATCCGGGTCGGCCAGCGCTTGCAGATCCCGGCGTCGGGGGGGGCTGGCGGTGGCCGGGCAGACCACGTGGTGCGTCCGGGCGAGAGCCTGTCGCAGATCGCCGCCCGCTACGGGGTCACGCTGACAGAACTGGCCCGGGTCAACGGCATCGTCAACCCAAACCGGGTGTTGGCCGGCGCTCGGCTACGGGTGGCGGACGCCCCGGCTGCGCCGGCAGGCGCCGTGGCCCCGGCCGCCACCGCCGAGCACGTCGTGCAGCGCGGTGAGAGCCTGTCCGTGATCGCCGCACGGTACGGCGTGACGGTCGCCGACCTCGCCGGGGTCAACGGGATCTCCGACCCCAACCGGATCCTCGCCGGGACGCGCCTGACCATCCCCGGTGGGTGGCGCTGTCCCGTGGAGGGCGCGGTGCGCTTCTTGAACGACTACGGGTACCCCAAGCCCGACGGGCGCTTCCACGACGGGATCGACCTGTTCGCGCCCCGCGGGACCCCGGTGGTCGCCAGCGTCGCTGGGGTGGCGACCCAGCGCGAGGGTTCGCGAGGCGGCCTGCAGGTGCAGTTCGACGGCGTCGACGGGTACCGCTACTACGCCACCCACCTCGACGCGTTCGGGGTCGCCGGGCAGGTGCAGGCAGGCACCGTGATCGGCCGGGTCGGCACCAGCGGGAACGCCGCCGGCACGGACCCGCACCTGCACTTCGAGATGCATGACTCGCAGGGCCCGGTCAACCCCTACCCCGTGTTGCTGGCTGCGTGCGCCGGCTGAGCAGGCAGCGCCCACACGCCGTGGGGACCGGGACCGACGGGGATCGTGGCGACGCGCTCGCGCCGGGCCACGTCGAACACCACCAACGCGCCGTTGGTGTGGTCGGCGACGGCGGCGAGCACCCCGTCGGGGGTGATGGCCACGTGGTGCGGTGAACCGGTGAGCTGCAACTCGGCCACCACCCGCCGCGCGGCGGTGTCGACCACGTACGCCTTGCGGGTGGCGTGATCCACCACCCAGGCTTCCTCGCCGCCCGGGGTGAAAGCCAGGTGGTGGGCCTCGACGCCCAGCGGGATGCTGGTCTCGACCTCTCCGTCGGGTCCCAGGACGTGCACCGGACCGTCCCAGTCGGTGATCCAGATCGTCCCGTCGGGAGCGATGCGGATGTCGTGGGGTCGCTTGCCCGTCGGGACGTAAGCCGCGACCTGCGGGGTGGTCAGATCCACCAGAGCCAGCTGGTCGGTGCCGTTCAGGGTCACCCAGGCCCGGTCGCCGTCGGCGGTGACGTCCAGGTCGTGCGGCTGGGCGCGTAGACCGACGCGTGCGCCGCGATCGCCGTCGTGCTCGACGAGCTCGATGCGGCGCCCCGCCTCGTTGGCGACCACGAACCAGCGGTCGGTGGCCTTGACGTCGTGCGGGCGCCCGCCGAGTGTGACCGTGTGGAGCTCGCCGTCCCGGATGATCGCCAGGTCGGTGGAGGCGTAGAGGGCCGCGGCCACGGTGGCGTCAGCGGCGACCGTGATGTTGTGCGGTCCGTCGCCGGTGCGGTGGGTACGCACGACCTCGCTCGCGGCGAGATCGACCATGACCAGCGTCCCCGCCTCTTCGACCGCGACCCACACGGCAGCCTGCGTGGTGCCAAGCGTCGGCGACGTCGCGTCGGCGGCCGGCGTGGCCGGCGACGACCGGTCCTCGTCGGCCGGTGCCGGTGCCGGCGTTGTCGGCGTGGTCGGCGTGGTCGGCGTACCGGCCCCGTCGGGTGACCCACCTCCGCCCGGGCATGCCGCTGTCAGGATGACGACGGTCAGCAACGGCCAGACGGTCCGCGGCATGCAGCCTCCGATCACCGAAGACCGTACTCGTGCAGCAGCGGGCTATCCCTCCAGGGTCTCCTGCTCCATCAGGGCCTGCCCGCCGGGCGACAGGATCGCACCGGCCACACCAGCGACGGTGACGAGCCCGCCGACGACGTGCACGACGGTGACGGGTTCGCCGAGGAACCACCACGCCCAGCTGGCGGCGAGCACAGGGATCGCCAGGCGCATCACCGGCGGGATGTTGGCCGGGACCCACCGCAACGGCCAGGTGCTGACCACGTGCCCGACCGTGCCCGGGCCGGCCGCCACGATCGCGGCGAACAGCAGGTCGCGGACGGTGGCGGCGCCGACCGCTTCCCCGGCGACCACGACGTAGGTGGAGACGGTGAACGCCGCCAGGGTGATGACGCCGAACAGGAACGGCACCACGTCGAGGTGCTCCCGGCTGCCCTTGGACGCCAGGAAGAAGATGGCGAAGACGACCACGTTCGCCACGGCCAGCGCCATCCCGACGGGGCTGCCTTCCGGCCCGGTGGAAGCTGCGAGCACCACAACGGCCGTGCCGGCCATCGCCATGAGCGACCACAGCCGGAACGACGGCCCGGGACGTTCCTGGAAGACGGGGACCGCCAGGATCCCGGTGACGATCGGTGCGAGTGTGTTGATCAGCGTCACGTCGACGACCGACGTGGCCTTGATGGCCGAGAAGAACAGCAGCTGGTGAGCACCGAACGCGAACCCTGCCCCCACCGACCAACGCCACGCCTGCACCCTCGGGCGCCGACCGGAGATGCGCATGTGCGCCAGCGTGGTGATGCCCAGAACCACCACGCCGAACCAGAGCCGCCAGAACGAGAACGCCGGACCCGACACCGACGATGCCTGCACCAGCACGGGCCCGGTGCTGTACAGCAACACGCCCAGGGCGATCGGGGCCAGCGGATGGCGCCGACCGAACCGTCGCAGCTGCTCGGGGCGGGCGATCACCCGCTCAGTCGGCCAGCCGGGGCAGCACCTCCCCGGCGAAGCGGCGCATCGCGTCGACGGTCGCGTCCGGGTCGAGCCCGAAGCGCAGCACGAACCCGTCGGCGCCGGCATCGAGCCGTTGCCGCAGCTGATCGGCCACGGCGGCGGGTGGACCGGCGACCGGCGCCCCGTCCCCGTCCCCGTCGAGCGCGACCGTGTAGCGCGGGACGATCGGTAGGTCGCCGAGCTCCTCGCGGCCGCGGCGGAGCGTGTCCGGGTCGGGGCTGGTGGGATGCCAGGCGTCGCCGCGCGCAGCGGCGCGGCGGCGGGCTGCGGCCGAGTTCCCACCGATCCACACCGGCGGGGGCGGGTCAGGCAGCGGCGCGAAGCGGACGTCGTCGAAGGACCAGCGGCTGCCCGAGAAGCGTTCGGCACCGTTCCACAGGGCGCGGATCACATCCAGCGCTTCGTCGGCGCGGGCGCCCCGATCGTCGAAGCGGTGGCCGAGGAACGAGAACTCACGCTCGTACCACCCCACACCGACGGCGAGTCGCACACGGCCGCCCGACAGCTGCTGCAGGCTCGCGACCTCCTTGGCGACCTCGACCGGGTTGTGCAGCGGCAGGATCAGGATCGAGGTCCCGAGAGCGACGTGGGCGACCTGCCCGGCCAGCCACCCCAGCGTCGTGAGCGGGTCGAAGACCTGGGCGTAGCGGTCGGGGGCCTCCGCACCGACCAGCAGGTGCTCGGTGGCCCACACCGACCCGAAGCCGAGCTCAGCGGCGGTGCGCGCCACCGCCAGGATCCCGTCCGGCGAGGCGTGCGCACCGTAGTTCGGCACGACGATCCCGATCTCGACCGTCACCCGGCTGCTCCGTTTCTCGGCGGGCATCGTTCGTGCGCACGGTACGCCGGCGGACGTCCCGGACGCGCGACGTGCCCCTCCCGGCGGACAAGCAGCCACGGGTGCAGCCGTACGCTGCCCCCAATGGTGGCCCGCGCGACGCTCCGGTTCTACGCCGACCTGCGTGACCTGGCGTTCGACGCCGACCGCAACGGCGAGGTGGAGGTCCCCGTCGAGCGGCCCCGGTCCGTGAAGGACGCGATCGAGTCCTGCGGCGTCCCGCACACCGAGGTCGATCTCGTCCTGGTCAACGGCGACAGCGTCGGCTTCGAGCATCGCATCGCGGACGGTGACCGCGTCAGCGTGTACCCGCCGTTCGCGTCGCTGGAGGTGGACGACGTCTCGCGGGTCCGCCCCGATCCCCTCGAGCCCCGCTTCCTGCTCGACGTTCACCTGGGTCGGCTGGCGCAGCGGCTGCGGCTGCTGGGGTTCGACGCGGCCTACCACAACGACCTCGACGATCGGGCGCTGGCGTCCATCTCGGCCGAGGAGGGACGCTGGCTGCTGACCCGCGACCGTGGGTTGCTGATGCGCAACCGCGTCCGTCACGGCTACCTGGTCCGCTCCACCGACCCGCGTCAGCAAGCCTTCGAGGTGGTGCGCCGTTTCCGGCTGGCGGGCCAGATCTCGCCGTTCAGCCGCTGCCTGGCCTGCAACGGCGTTCTGGAGTCCGTCCCCAAGGCCCAGGTCGCGAACCAGCTCCAGCCGGGCACCCGCAAAGACCACGACACGTTCGTGCGCTGCGGCGCCTGCGGACAGGTCTTCTGGGACGGGTCGCATCTGGACTCGCTCGAGGAGTTCGTCCACGAAGCTCGACAGGTGTGAACGTGGGCGGCTTCGAGACCTGGACCGCGGGGCGGCCTGACGCTGCCCCACCGAAACGGTGGCGGGTCACGGTCGCTGCCGTCCTGGTCGGGGCGGGACTGGCCGTGGCAGGCCGGGTCGCGGCGCCGGGCCTGTGGCCGCAGGTCACTGAGTGGGTCGGCCAACCGCTGGGCGGTGACGGAGCTGTGACCGGCGGCGACCGACGCGACGACGATGACCGCAGGAGCCTGCAACGGCCGGCGTCGGTCTGCCCGGTGGTCGGGACGGTGTCGTTCGTCGACGACTTCGGGGTCAGGAAGCCCGACGGCCGCCGCCACCGCGGCATCGACCTGTACGCCTACCGCGGCACGCCGGTGGCGGCCAGCGTCCCCGGGCGCGTCGAGCACGTCGAGGGTGACCGCGGCGGCCTGCAGTACGTCCTGCACGGTGACGACGGCGTCCGGTACGTCGGGGCGCACCTTGAGCGACGCGGGGAACACGGACGGGTCGCGGCCGCAACGGTCGTGGGGTACGTCGGCACGAGCGGGAACGCTGTCGGTAGCCGCCCGCACCTGCACTTCGAGATGCTGACGCCCGAAGGACCGATCAACCCGTTCTCGTGGCTCGACGAGCACTGCCGCTGATGGGGCGTGTGACCGTGGAGCCACGCCGCGCACCGGACCGACGCGTCGACCCTGATTGGACGTAGCATCGCCCCGATCGGAAACGAGGAGCGAGCGTGGCCGCGGTGCTCCAAGCCGAAGGGATCCGCCGGACGTTCGACGCCACGGTCGCACTCGACTCCGTCGACCTCGAGGTGGCGCAGGCAACGGTCGTGGCCCTGCTGGGACCCAACGGTGCGGGCAAGACCACCTTCGTGCGGATCCTTGCGACGTTGCTGGTCCCCGACAGCGGACGCGCCCAGGTGTTCGGCCACGACGTCGTGACCCAAGCGCCGGCCGTTCGCCGCCGCATCGCGCTGACCGGACAGTTCGCCGCGGTCGACGAGTTGCTGACCGGCCGCGAGAACCTGCGCATGTTCGCGCGCCTGTTCCACCTCGACCGGGTGGAGGCGTCTGCACGCGCGGACGCGCTCCTCGACCGCTTCGGCCTCGCCGACGCCGGGGATCGGCCGGTGCGGACCTACTCGGGGGGGATGCGTCGCCGGCTGGACCTGGCGTCGAGCCTGGTCACCCAGGCGCAGCTGCTGTTCCTCGACGAACCAACCACCGGCTTGGATCCGCGCAGTCGCCGCCAGATGTGGCAGGTGATCCGCGACCTGGTCGGCGAGGGCGTCACGTTGCTGCTCACCACCCAGAACCTCGAGGAAGCGGACGAGCTCGCCGACCGCATCGTCGTCATGGACCGGGGACGCATCATCGCCGAGGGCACCGGCGACGAGCTGAAGGACGACGTCGGCGGGCAGGTGGTCTTCGTCCGGCTGCAACACCCATCCGACCGCGACCGTGCGGTGCGTGCGCTGACCGCGGTCGGCTGTGAGCCGCGCCACGAACGGCACGCCGACGCGCTGTCCCTGCCGGTGCGCCACGACGGCGTCGGTCTGGTCGCCGACGTCGCCCACGCCCTGCAGAACGCGGAGATCGCGGTGCTCGATCTTGCGCTGCGCCGGCCGACGCTGGACGACGTGTTCCTTGAGCTGACCGGCCGCCGCGCCGTCGAGGAGCCGACCGCCGCATGACCGCCGCGACGGACACGACGAGGATCCGCTCCGACCCGTACGAGCAACTGCGTTGGGCGCTGCACGACAGCCTCGTCGTGGCCGCCCGGAACCTGCGCCACTTCGTCCGCCAACCACGTCTGGTGGTGTTCTCCACGATCCAACCGGTGATGTTCGTGCTCCTGTTCGCCTACGTCTTCGGTGGGGCGATCAGCGGCGCGCTTCCGGCCGGCGTTTCGTACGTCGATTTCCTGCTGCCGGGGATCTTCGTGCAGTCGGCCGCGTTCCGCTCCACGCAGACCTCGGTCGGGCTCGCCGAGGACCTCGAGCGCGGCGTCATCGACCGGTTCCGCTCGATGCCGATGGCCCGATCGGCGGTCCTGGCCGGGCGGACGCTCGCCGATCTGGTCCGCAGCCTGTTCGTCATCGTCTTGATGGTCGTGGTCGGGTACGCGATCGGGTTCCGGTTCCAGGTCGGGGTGGCCGCGGCGCTGGGCGCGGTCGGGGTCGTCGCCCTGTTCGGCTTCGCGGTCAGCTGGATCTTCGCCTGGCTGGCTCTGGTGGTGCGGGGGGTCGAGGCGGCCCAGTCGGCCAGCTTCGTCGCGATCTTCCCGCTGGTGTTCGCGAGTTCCGTGTTCGTCCCGATCACGACCTTCCCCGCATGGCTGCAAGTGGTCGCCAACGTCAGCCCGGTGACGTTCGCGGCGGACGCGGCGCGTGCCCTGTCCATCGGGGAGTCGTCGATCACCAGGCCGGTCACCACCGCTCTGCTGGGCACGGTCGCGTGGGCGGCGGTGTTCCTGGCGGTCTTCGTGCCGCTGGCCGTCCGCCGTTACCGGCGCCTGACCTGAGCGTCTCCGTGCGACGTGGCCAAAGGCACCCGCGCAGGGCAGGCAGCGCAACACCGCCGGCGCTACTCCAGGTCGCCGAGGTACGCCCGCTGCATCTGACGGTTGTTGAGCAGGCCCTGGGCGGTATCGGCCAGGACGATCTCGCCGGTCTGCAGCACGTACCCGCGGTCGGCGATCGACAGCGCCATGTTGGCGTTCTGTTCGACCATGAACACGGTCGTCCCCGCCTCGTTGATCCGCTCGATGATCTCGAAGTTCTGCGCCACGAGGACCGGTGCCAGCCCCATTGACGGCTCGTCCATCAGCAGGACCTTCGGCCGCGACATCAGCGCCCGTCCGACCGCCACCATCTGCTGCTCGCCGCCCGACAGGGTCCCCGCACGCTGGTCCAGGCGCTGCTTGACGCGCGGGAACAGCGTGAACACGTTCTCGAGGTCTTCGGCGACCGCGCCGCGGTCGCGGCGGAGGTAGCTGCCCATCTCGAGGTTCTCGCGGACGGTCATCCGCTTGAACAGCCGGCGGTTCTCGGGGACCATCGAGATGCCCTTGCGGACCAGCTGCTGGGTGGGCAGGCCGTTGACCCGCTCGCCGGTGAGGATCACGTCCCCCGCGGTGGGTTCCAGGTAGCCCAGGATCGTCTTCAAGGTGGTGGTCTTCCCGCTGGCGTTCCCGCCGAGCAGGCAGACGATCTCCCCGTCGTGGATGGTGAGCGTGACATCGCGCAGCACCTGGATCGCGCCGTAGTGAGCGTCGACGTGGCGCAGCTCGAGCACCGGGAGTGCGTCACCCGAGGCGCTGCCGTCTCCCGGCGTGCTCACGCCTGCTCGCCTGGTGCGCCCCGGCTGTCGCCCGCGCGGTGATCGGATCCGCGATCTTGGACCGCCTTGGTGCCGAGGTAGGCCTCGATCACCTGCGCGTCGGTGGCGACCTCGTGGTAGGTGCCCTCGGCGATCTTCCGCCCGTGGTCCAACACGACCACACGGTCCGACACGCCCCGCACCACCCGCATGTCGTGCTCGATCAGGCACACGGTGTAGCCGCGTTCGTCTCGTAGCTTCCCGATCAGGTCGGTCAGCTCGCCCGTCTCGCGCGGGTTCATGCCGGCGGTGGGTTCGTCGAGTAGGAGCATCCTGGCGCCGGTGCCCATCGCGCGGGCGATCTCCAGGCGCCGACGGTTGGCGTAGGACAGCACCATCGCCGGCTGGTCGTAGCGGTACCCGACGAGGCGGGTCCCGAAGAAACCGAGGATGTCCTCGGCGTTGCGGCGGATCTCCTCCTCCTCCTGGCGGAAGCGGGGCGTGCGCAGGACGGCCGAGACGACCCCCGACCGAGTGCGGCAGTGCTGGGCCACCATCACATTCTCACGGACCGTCATGTTGGCGAACAACCGGACGTTCTGGAAGGTGCGAGCGACGCCCAAGCGCGCGATCTGGTTGGGCCGGCGGCCGACCAGGCTGTCGTGGTCGAAGACGATCTCTCCGGCATCGGGCCGGATCATGCCGCTCACCAGGTTGAACAGCGTCGTCTTCCCGGCGCCGTTCGGCCCGATGACGCTGACGATCTCGCCCGCGTCGACGTGGAAGCTCAAGCCGTCGATCGCCTTCAGCCCGCCGAAGGCCTTGGTCAGCTCGACCGTCTCGAGCAGCGCCATCAGGTCAACCCGGCGTCGGGGCTGCGCTCCGGGGATGCAGGCGCCTCGCGCTCCTCGTGCTCCTGCTGGCGACTGATCCACGCGTCCTGCATCAGCTCGTCCTGGTGGAGCTCGCGCGCTCTGCGCTTGCTGGGGATCAGACCCTCGGGGCGGTGCACCATCATGAAGATCAGCAGCGCGCCGTACAGCAGGAACTGGTACGCCTCGAACTCGCGCAGGAGCTGCGGGGCGCCGACCAGGACCAGCGCCCCGACCGCGACGCCGGGCAGGCTGCCCATGCCACCGACGATGATGATCACTAAGACGATGATCGACACGACGATGTTGAAGCTGTGCGGGAACACCGACCCGATCTTGGACGCGAACAGCGCACCACCGAAGCTGGCCAGCACCGCCCCGACGATGAACGCCGACAGCTTGGCGGACGCGATGTTGATCCCGAGGACCTCGGCGACCGATTCGTCCTCGCGCATCGCCATCCAGGCACGACCGATGCGTGACTCACGCAGGGCCCACGACACGTACGCAGCGATGATCGCGAAGAACGCGATCGCGTAGAAGAACTGCGGCGGTGTGCGCAGCACGATCGGCCCCACGGACACCGGCGGGACGCGTGTGATGCCCTGCGCGCCCCCGAAGACGGGGTTGAGCCAGTCCGACAGGAACAGGATCCGCGCGATCTCGCCGAAACCCAAGGTGACGATCGCGAGGTAGTCGCCCCGCATCCGCAACACCGGCGTCCCAACGATGATCCCGGCCATCGCCGCCGCCAGGACGACGAACGGCAACGCCAGCCAGATGGTCAGCCCGGGACTCCACCGCGGCGACGCCGGGGAGGTCAGGACCGCGGCGGTGTACGCGCCCACCGCGAAGAACGCCACGTACCCGAGGTCGAGCAGGCCGGCGTACCCCACGACGATGTTCAGGCCGAGCGCCATCAGCAGGTAGATCCCCACCAGGTCGAGGATCTCGCTGAGGAACGGCCCCAGCACCTGCGGCAGCAGTCCCACCACCACGACACCGACGGCGAGCGCCACCGCACCGTAGGTCCGCCGCTGGCCCGCCGGCATCGCGTCGAACCGCTCCCGGACGGTGGTGCGTCGCGTCTCGATCGCGGCGTAGAAGGCGAAGAAGCTGGCTGCGACGATGGCGGCGCCCCAGCCGGACAGGCCGCCGCCGCGCGTGTACAGCAGGTCGGCCGCCGCCCCCAGGCCGGTGCCGCGCAGCAGCGGCCCGATCAGGTCCCGCAGCAGCCCGAACGTGACCACCCACATCAGCGTCGCCAGCAGCGGCCGCCGCCACCGCTGTGGGACGACGTGGACCGCACCGCCAGCGGCCCCCGCGACCGCCGAACCGGCCAGCAGCAGGGCCGACCCGCCCGTCACGCCCCGTCCGAACGTGAGCAGGTCCACCATCTGCGGGCTGAGGTTGATGAGCATACGCCTCAGGTCGAGCGCGTCGACCACGGCCAGGAACACCGTCAGGACGAGCGCCGTCGCCACCCCGGTCACCAGACCCGCCACGACGTTGCGTGGGCCCCGGCGTGCTGGCGCGTACCCCTCGAGCTGTGGGGGCGGCTTCCCGGCCACGTAGCCGTACGTCAGCGGGACCAGGACCATCAGCAGGTAGCCGAGCGTCACCATGCCGGCGATCCTGCGGCCGGCGAAACTGCCCACCATGCCGACCGCCGGGAGGTACGCCGCGGTCGCCCCCGAGATCAGGCCCCACCGCACCGCGCGCCGCAGGTCGATGTCGCGGCGCTGCTGTTCCCGCTCGACGGCAGGAGCGGCTTCCCGGGCGGGGGTGCGCAGGGTCCGCGCCATCTACGCCCGCTCCTCCGCCAACCGCTCGCCCAGGACGCCGCTGGGACGGAAGATCAGCACCATGACCAACGCGGTGAACGCGACCACGTCCTTGAGCTGGTGGGCCGAGGGGATCCCCAGGCCGGTCAGGACCATGCTCGGGCCCAGTGCCTCGAACACCCCCAACAGCAGCCCACCGATCATGGCGCCCACGATGTTGCCGATCCCTCCCAGGACCGCGGCGGTGAACGCCTTGATGCCGGGGAGGAACCCCGTGAAGAAGAACACCGACCGGAACACCAGCGCCCACAGCAGACCGGCCGCACCCGCCATGGCGCCGCCCACCGCGAACGTGGTCACGATGGTGCGGTCGACGTCGACCCCCATCAGCGCGGCGATCTCCTTGTCCTCGGCCACCGCCCGCATCGCCCGCCCCGTCTTGGTGCGCTCCACGAACTGGTACAGGCCGAGCATCATCGCGAACGCCGCCACGATCGTGAGCGCCTGGGTCTTGACCACTCCGACGCCGAGGAGGCTGACCTGCCCCTGGAGGACGTCGACCGACGGGTAGGTCTTGATCCCCGGCCCGAACAACCCCCGGAACGTGTACTGCAGGAAGAACGACGCGCCGATCGACGTGATCAGGGGGATCAGGCGGGGCGCGCCCCGCAGCGGCCGGTAGGCCACCCGCTCGAGGAGCACCGCCACGAAGGTCGACACCGCCATCGACGCCGCCAGGACGATCAGGAGCGACAGCACCGGCTGGCTGTTCCACACACCGTGGCGCGCGAGCGCGTCCGCGGCGACGAAGCCGACCATCGTCCCGCTCATGAAGACCTCGCCGTGCGCGAAGTTGATGAACCCGAGCACGCCGTAGACCATCGTGTAGCCCAACGCGATCAGGGCGTAGACCGACCCCTGAGCGACCCCGGCCAGCACCAGACCGCGCCACTGGGCGACGGTGAGCCGCCCGCCGGTCAGGCTGAAGTACGCGCCCCAGATCACCACGATCACCGCGACGATCCGCACCAGCCACAGGACGACGGTGACGAAGTCGATACGGCGCGCCGACCAACGCGACGGGCGGTTCAGCACGGTGGACACGGGCGGAAGGTTAGTGGGACAGGGCTGGCCCCCGCCGCGTCGGGGGCCGGCCAGGACCCGTGCGTCTACCGCCGCTCGGGGACGGTGGCCTCCACCTCCGGCGAGGACGTGAACACGACGTTGCTGATCGTCCCGAAGATGCCCACCGACGGGTCGGTGTTGTGGTACACGCCGATGCGCGGCGCGGCGCAGTCACCGAAGACGTTGCACGTGATCCGCCCGGTGAGGCCGTCGTAGTCCCTGGTGGCGTACAGGGCGTCGCGGAGCGCCTGCTTGTCGATCGTCAGGGTGTCGCCGTCCTGCTCGGCGACCTCCGCGATCTTGTCGAGCAGGAGGTTGGTGGCGTCGTAGGCGTGGGCGTGGAAGGACTGGATCGGTTTCTCGCCGAAGTCCCTCTCGTACATCTCGACGAAGTCGTCGTACTGGCCGGACTCGCTCCGGGCCGGCCCCGAGAAGTACATCCCTTCGCTCTCCGGAATGGTGACGAACGTGTCGGACAGCAACGCGTCCGCGCCCATGAACGTCACGTCATCGAGTTCCGGGTACTCCGTCGCCTGCTGGACGATGAAGTCCGCTTCCGGCTGGAAGATCGGGAAGAAGAAGATGTCGGGCTTCTCGGCGACGACCTCGGTGAGCACCGGTCGCATGTCCGTGTCGCCCTTGTTGACCGCGGTCGCCAGCACCACCTCACCGCCGAACTCCTGGAAGAACCGGCCGAACTCGGTCGCCAGCCCCTCGGTGTAGGGGTCGCCGTCGTGGACGGTCGCCGCCGTCCTGGCGTCAAGCTCCTCGTAGGCGAACTGCGCCGCCCCGTGGCCCTGGAACTCGTCGTTGTGGGCGGTGCGGTAGTACCCCTCCGAGAAGTTCTCCGCCTGCTCGAGCGTTCCCTCCTCCAGGTAGCCCCTCGCGGTCAGCGACGGAGAGGTGTTCGAGCCGGAGATCAGCACGCCACCCGCTTGGGAGATCACCTGTGAGGCGGGAACCGCCGCGGTCGAGCAGCTCGTCCCGATCGTCCCGATGATCTGGGGATCCGATACGATCTTCTGGGCGCCGGTCTGGCCGCCTTCGCTCGAGCAGGCCTCGTCCTCGACCTGGAGCTCGATCGCGTGGCCCAGCAGCCGGCCCTCCCGACGATCGATCGCGATCTTGGAGGCACGGACCTGGTCCTCACCGAGGTTGGCGTTGTCACCCGAGATCGCCTGGAGCACCGCGATCTTGACCGGCTCGCCGGCTCGGATCGTGATCGTCCCCAGGCCGGCCCCCTGGTCCGTGGGGGTGGTCGGTGTGGTCTGGACCTCGCCGCCCCCGCCACCGCACGCGACCGCCAACAGCATCATCGCCAAGGCGAGCCCCAACCAGCCCGACGCCTTCCGGTCCCGCATGTCGTCGCCTCCTCCGAGGGTCACGGTGGTCACGACAGACCGCCGGACGGCCGACACTACAACGGTCGGAGCGCGCCCGGAAGTACCGCCGCACGGCCGGGGGTGCGGCTGCGTGCAGCCGGCCGGGTGCCGGCGACCACGCAGCGCCCCGAGTCGGGTGACGGCGCGGACCTCGAGCGAATAGCGTCGGTGACGACGACAGCGCGAGGAGCGGAACCCCCATGGCGGAGCTGATGCGAGCGGTCGTGGCCCAGCAGACGGGCGACGCGGACGTCCTGGCCGTCGACGAGGTCGACAAGCCCACCCCCGGACCCGGTGAGGTCCTGATCCGCAACCACGCGGCCGGGATCAACCCGGTGGACTGGAAGACCCGGCGGGGCGGTGGCGTGGCCGGGCAGGTCGGCGAGCCGCCGTGGATCCTGGGGTGGGACGTCGCCGGTGTCGTCGAGGCGGTCGGGCCAGACGTGGCGCAGTTCGCGACCGGCGATGCCGTGTTCGGGATGGTCCGCTTCCCTGAGCTCGGCCGGGCGTACGCCGAGCACGTCGCCGCCCCCGCCGAGCACCTCGCCTCGAAACCCGCCAGCATCAGCGCCGTCGAAGCCGCGGCGCTCCCGCTGGTGGCACTGACCGCGTGGCAGGCGCTGTTCGATCACGCTGGCCTGCAACCGGGTGCGACGGTGCTGATCCACGCCGCTGCCGGGGGCGTCGGCCACGTCGCCGTCCAGCTGGCCAAGTGGAAGGACGCGCGCGTGATCGGGACCTCGTCGCGCCACGCCGACTTCCTGCGGTCGCTGGGGGTCGACGAGGTGATCGACTACACCAGCACGGACTTCGCCGAGGCCGTCGACGACGTCGACGTGGTGATCGACCCGATCGGTGGCGACACCCTGGTCCGTTCGCTCGACGTGCTCGTGCCCGAAGGGGTGCTGGTGCGGTTGTCCAGCCTGAGCGACGAGGAACGGCAACTGGCCGATGAGCGGGGGGTGCGGGCCACCGGCATGCTGGTCGAACCGGACGGCGAGCAGCTGGCCAGGATCGCTGCGCTCGTCGACGAGGGCGTGCTCGAACCACGCGTGCAGGCCACCTACCGCCTGGACGAGGCCCCCGACGCGCACCGGGTCAGCGAGGACGGCCACGTGTGCGGGAAGCTGGTTCTGCACGTGCCCGGACCGCGGCGCTAGCCGGCACCCCGACGACCGCGGCCCCATCCCCACCGCGGCGTGCAGGTCGCCGCCAAGGTGTCGCACGTCACCGGCATACTTCGTCGCCTGGCGGAGGGCACCGTGTGCTGCACATCCACCGCGCCGAACGGGCGGACCGGCTGGTCGACGCTCTGGCCGGGGTGATCGCCACGTCCTTGCCGGACCCGATGACGCCCGAGGTCGTGGCGGTCCCGTCCCGCGGGATCGAACGGTGGCTGGCCCAGGAGCTGTCGACCCGGCTGGGGACCACGGTCGGGCGGCGCGACGGTGTCTGCGCCAACGTCGCGTTCCCGTTCCCGAGCCGTGTCATGGGCCAGGCCCTGGCCGCCGCCGCCGACCTGCGCCCCGACGAGGACCCGTGGTTTCCCGACCGGCTGGTGTGGCCGCTGCTCGAGACGGTCGACGCCCACCTGCACGAGGCCTGGCTCACCCCGATCCGCGCCCACCTGCGCGCGGCGACCGGGGACGACGCCACGCCGACACCGGCGCGCCGGTACGCGGCGGTCCGACACGTCGCCGACCTCTACGACCGCTACGGCGTGCACCGTCCCGAGATGGTCCGCGCCTGGGCGGCCGGACGCGACGTGGACGGCTCCAACGCAGCGCTCGACGCAGCCGCCCGCTGGCAGCCGCGGCTGTGGCGCTGCGTCCGTGAACGCCTCGGTGTGCCCAGCCCCGCGGAGCGGCTCCACGACGCCGTCGACCAGCTCCGCGACGGCCTGGACGTCCCCGGCTTCCCGCCGCGGCTCGCGCTGTTCGGGCTCACCGCCCTCCCGGCGAGCTACGCCGCCCTCCTGGCTGCCCTGGCCGCGACCCGCGACGTCCACCTGTTGCTCCTGCACCCCTCCCCGGTCCTGTGGAGCCGGGTCGCGGCCGACGTCGCGGAGGCCCCACGGCGACGCCGCCGTGTCGACGACCTCACCCGCGACTTGCCCAGCAACCCGTTGCTGGCGTCCTGGGGGCGCGACGCCCGTGAGCTGCAGCTGGTCGTCACCGGGGCGGCTGGCGCGCACACCGACGACCACCACGCCGTCGACGATCGGCCTGCCAGCCTCCTGGCGCGCATCCAGGCCGACGTCCGTGCCGACCGGCTCCCGCCCGGAGCGCCGGCCACCGGCCGAGACGACCTCCGTCCGGTCCTCGACCCCCGTGACCGTTCCATCCAGGTGCACGCCTGCCACGGCCGCACCCGCCAGGTCGAGGTGCTGCGCGACGCGATCCTCCACCTGCTGGCCCAGGACCCGACGCTGGAACCGCGCGACGTCATCGTCACGTGCCCCGACATCGAGATCTTCGCTCCGATCGTGCACGCGGTGTTCGGGGCGCGGGCCGTGACCGACAGCGGCCCCGCCGGCGACCTGCCCGACCTCAGGGTGCGTCTGGCCGACCGCTCGATCCGCCAGACCAACCCGGTGATGCGCGTCGTCGCCGAGCTGCTGGAGCTGGCCCAAGGGCGGCTGACGGCCTCGCAGGTGCTCGACCTGGCGTCCCGCGAGCCGGTCCGTCGCCGCTTCGGCTTCGATGACGATGACCTGCAGCAGCTCGAGACCTGGGTCGCCGACGCCCGCATCCGTTGGGGGCTCGATGGCGACCACCGGGCCAGGTTCGGCCTGCACGACGTCGCGGCGAACACGTGGCGGGCCGGCATCGACCGCCTCCTGCTGGGTGTCACCATGGCCGACGAGGACCAGCACCTGGTCGGCGGAACCGTCCCGCTCGACGACGTCGAGGCATCCCAGGTCGACCTCGCCGGCCGTTTCGCCGAGCTCATCGACCGGCTCGCGGCGACCCGTGACGCACTCGCCGGCCCCCACACCGTGGCCGGGTGGCGGGCCGCCATCGCGGAGGCGTCCGCGCTGCTCACCGTCACCGCCGAACGCGAACGGTGGCAGACCGTGCAGGTGCACCGTCTCCTCGACGAGGTCGTCTCCGAAGCCACCCACCACGGGGCCACCAGCCCGGTTCCGCTGACGTTGCACGAGATCCGCACGCTCCTGGCGGGTCGTCTCCGCGGGCGCCCCACCCGCGCCAACCACCGCACCGGTGACCTCACCGTGTGCACGCTCGTGCCGATGCGGTCGGTCCCTCACCGGGTGATGTGCCTGCTGGGTATGGACGACGGGGCGTTCCCGCGCCGGACCGCGCCCGACGGTGACGACCTGGTCGCACGCGACCCGCACGTCGGCGACCGCGACCCACGCACCGAGGACCGCCAGCTGCTCCTGGATGCGCTCCTGGCCGCGACCGACACGCTGGTCGTGACCTACACCGGCCGGGACGAACGCAGCAACCAGGAGCAGCCTCCGGCCGTCCCGATCGGGGAGCTGCTCGACGTGATCGACCGGACCGTCCGCGCCGGCGCGCCCCGCGTCGGAGGCGACGAGGAACCGGCCCGCGACCAGGTCGTGATCGACCACCCGCTACAGCCCTTCGACGCCCGCAACTTCCACTCCGGCCAGCTCCTGGCCGATGGGCCGTGGGGCTTCGACCGCAACGCCCTGGCCGGGGCCCGCGTCCGCGCGGCCGGCCAGACCCACGACGCCCCGTTCCTGCCCACACCGCTGGCTGAGGTCGACGCCGAGGACGTCATCGACCTCGGCGAGATCGTGGACTTCCTGCAGCACCCGGTGAAGGCGTTCCTGCGTCGGCGTCTGGGGGTGACCCTCCCCGGACAGAACGAGGCCGTCTCCGACGCCATCCCGGTGGAGCTGGCCGGTCTCGAGCGGCACGCGGTCGGTGAGGGGCTGCTGACCGCACGCCTGGCAGGAGCGAGCGTCGAGCGGTGGGTGCGGGTCGAGCGCGCACGCGGCACCCTCCCGCCCGGGGGACTCGCCGACCCCCTCCTGGACGAGATCACCACCACCGTCGACGCGCTGGTCGCCTGCGCCAGCGACCACGCCGACCTCGGCGCCCCGCGCGAGAGCATCGAGGTCGCGCTCGACCTGCCCGCCGGACGGACCGTGACCGGAACGGTTCCCGACGTCGCCGGCGAGGTGATCCTGGTGGTGCAGTACTCACGGGTCGCGCCCAAGCACCGGCTGGCCGCCTGGGCACGGCTGGTCGCCGCCACGGCGGCGCAACCCGACCGGGCCCTGCGCGCCGTCACGGTGGGGCGCTGCCGCACCCCACGCAAGCGGGCCGAGGTGACCGTGGCGTGCCTGGGACCGCTGGGCGCCACCGCCGCCGAGCGACAACGCACGGCCCGTGCCCAGCTGATCCGCCTCGTGGACCTCTACCTGCGGAGCCGACGCGAACCACTCCCCATCTACTGCGACACCTCCGCGGTGTACGCCGAGGCCGTCGACGGTGACCATGACCCGGCCGCCGCCGCACACGACGCGTGGACGACCGAGTGGACCCACGCGCGCGAGGACCGCGACCCCCACCACGTCCTCGTCCTCGGCGGCGTCGTCGGGTTCGACCATGTGCTCGGTGCGGTGGCGCGCGACGACGAGACCGGCGACGGCTGGGCCGCCGACGAGACGTCACGCTTCGGCCGCTACGCCCGACGGTTGTGGGAGCCGCTCATCGCCTTCGAGGAGTGCCACGACCGATGAGCCCCACGGCGACCACCACGATCCACCACTTCGACCCCGCGGGGCGGCTTCCGACCGGCACGGTGGTGCTGGAGGCCAGCGCCGGGACCGGGAAGACCCACACGATGGCGGGTCTCGTGGCGCGGTACGTGGCCGAGGAGTACCGGCTGCCCGAGCTGCTGGTGGTGACGTTCACGCGGGCGGCCACCGCTGAGCTCCGCGACCGCGTCCGTCGACGCCTGGTCAGCGTCGCTGACCACCTCGAGCACGTCCTGGCAGGATCCGATCCAGACCGCACCGACGACCGGGTCGCCGCGCTACTGGGTGCCGGCGGCCGCGCGCAGGTCGCCGAACGGCGCCGGCGGCTGCTCGTCGCGCTCGGCGAGTTCGACGCGGCGACGATCGCGACCATCCACGGCTTCTGCCAGCACGTCCTTCACGGCGTCGGGCTCGCCGCAGACGTCGACCGCGACGCCACGCTGGTCGACGACCAGGGTGACCTGGTCGAGGCCGTGGTCGACGACGTGATGGTGAGACGCTTCCACCGCACCGTCGGGGAGCCGCCCGTCTCGCGCCGCGATCTGTCGGCGATCGCTGCGGCGGTGGTCGCCAACTGCGACGCCACGATCGTCCCCGAGCGGCCTGCCGACCGCACGGCCGCGCTCCGCGTCGAGCTCGCCCGGGCGGTCCGCACCGAGGTCGTCGACCGCAAGCGGGCTGCCGGTCAACTGTCGTACGACGACCTGCTGGCGCGGCTGGCCCAGACCCTGGGCGACCCTCATCGCGGACCCGCCGCGCGACGCCGGCTGCGTGCCCAGTACCGCATCGCCCTGGTCGACGAGTTCCAGGACACCGACCCGGTGCAGTGGGACATCCTGTCGTCGGCCTTCGGTGGGGCGAGCGACGGGTGCGGCCTGATCCTGATCGGCGACCCCAAGCAGGCGATCTACCGCTTCCGTGGCGCGGACGTCCACTCCTACCTGACCGCGGCGACGCGGGCCCCCACCCGGTCCACCCTTGACGTCAACTGGCGATCCGATGGCGGCCTGCTCCACGCCTACAACCTGCTGTTCCGCGGCGCCGCGCTGGGCCATCCCGGCATCGCCTACCGCGCCGTCAAGGCCACCGACGGTCTCCGCTCCCCGCGCCTGGTCGGCAGCCCCTCCGACGCGCCTCTCCGGATCCGGTTCGTCGCCCGCCACCCGGGCCTGCGCACCACCCGGTGGGGGGCCGTCCAGGCGGCTGCCGCACGCAGGCACATCGCCGCCGATCTGGCCGCCGACGTCGTCGGCCTGCTCGCGTCCGGGGCGCAGGTGATCAGCCGCGGCGCCGACGGTCGCGAACGCAGCCGTGCCAGCATCCGCCCCGCCGACATCGCGGTCCTGGTGCCCCGCAACGTCGAGGCGGCGTTGGTGCAACGCAGCCTGCGTGCCGTCGGTGTCCCGGCGGTGATCAACGGTGTCGGGAGCGTGTTCGCCACCCCAGCCGCCACCGACTGGCTCCGGCTCCTCGAGGCGCTGGAGCGGCCGGCCTCGCCCACCCGCACCCGCGCGGCGGCGCTGACGGCGTTCGTGGGCTGGAACGGCCAGGACGTGGCCGCCACGGTCGACCAACCCGACCGGCTCGTGGACGTCCACCTGTGGCTGCACCGGTGGGCCGCGATCCTCCGCCACCACAGCGTGGCGTCGCTGCTGCAGACGCTGACCGTCCACCAGCGCCTACCGGAGCGTCTCCTGGCCCGCGAAGCCGGCGAGCGCCTGCTCACCGACATCCACCACATCGGCGAGCTGTTGCACGCGGCGGCGACCGCCGAGGAGCTCGGCGTCACCGCCCTGACCAACTGGCTGCGCGCGCGCATCGCCGAGGCCGGCGACGACCTCGACGCCGAGGAGCGGGCCCGCCGCCTGGAGTCCGACGCCGAAGCGGTCCAGGTCGTGACCATCCACCGCAGCAAGGGCCAGGAGTTCCCGGTGGTCTACTGCCCCTTCCTGTGGTCGTCGCGGCCCGTCGACACCAACGTCCCGGTGTTCCACGACCCGGACACCGGACCGGGCCGGATCGTCGACGTCGGCGGGGACAGCGCCCCGGACTTCGATCACCACCAGCGCCTCGCGGAACGCGAGCAGAAGGGCGAGGACCTGCGGATGCTGTACGTGGCCCTGACCCGGGCACGTCACCAGGCCGTGGTGTGGTGGGCCCCGGCCGCACGCGGCCAGGACTCAGCGGTGGCACGGGTGCTGTTCTGCCGCTCCCGCGACGGGCGCGTGCTCAGCCAGGGCCGGGCATCCCTGCCGAGCGACGCGGATGCGCAACGGCGACTGGAGGAGCTGGCCGCACGCGCCGGTGGCACGATCGCGATCGAAGCCACCCCACCCGACCCGCCGACGGAGGCCTGGACGGCCGCACCCGCGACGGGCCGGGCGCTGGCCGCGGCCACGTTCGACCGCAGCCTGGATCGCACGTGGCAGCGGACCTCGTATACGGCCCTCATCGCCGCGCGCGACGACACGCTGGTGACCAGCGAACCCGACGAGCACGTCGTCGATGACGAACCGTCGCTGACCACGGCAGCTGCCGCGGTCGCGGGCGGAGTCCGCGAGGACCGCCGGCTACGTTCGGTCGTGTCACCGCTCGTCGGCCTGCCGGGCGGGGCGGATATCGGCACGTTCGTCCACGCCGTCCTGGAACACACCGACTTCGCGGCCGACGACCTCGACCGTGAGCTCGCCGCGCAGGTGGCGGTGCAGCTCACGCGACGCTCGGTCGACGTCGGCGACCAGGCGGCACTGGTCGCCGGGCTGCGGCGGGTGATCGAGACCCCGCTCGGCGCGCTGGTCGGCGACGTTCGCCTCCGCGACGTGACCCGCGCCGACCGCCTCGACGAGGTCGCCTTCGAGCTCCCGCTGGTCGCAGCGACCTCCCCCAGCGCCGACCTGGCGGTTGCCGCGATCGGGGAGCTGCTGGCCACCTGGCTCGCAGACGATGGTCCGCTGGCCGAGTACCCGGCTCAGCTGGACGATCCCGCCTTCCGCCGCAACGTCCGCGGGTACCTGACCGGCTCGATCGATCTGGTTCTCCGCGTGCGCGGTCCCGGCGGCACACCGCGGTTCGTGGTCGTGGACCACAAGACCAACCGCCTCGGTGACGGCGACGGACGGCTCACCGCCTGGCATTACCGACCGGCCGCGCTGGCCGACGCGATGGCGCGCGGCCACTACCCGTTGCAGGCGCTGCTCTACAGCGTCGCGCTGCACCGCTACCTGCGCTGGCGTCTGGACGGGTACCGGCCCGACAGCCACCTGGGCGGGGTGCTGTACCTGTTCGTGCGCGGGATGACCGGAGCGGACGTCCCCCGGGTCGGCGGCCAACCTTGCGGGGTGTTCCCCTGGCGGCCGCCTGCGTCGCTGATCGAGGCGGTCAGCGACCTGCTCGACCGCGGGAAGACCGCGTGACCGTTGCTGTCCCCGCCGACGATGCGCTGCTCGGGCCGGTCGATCCGCGCGACGCCCGCCGGGTGCAGCGCGGACCGCACCTGCTCCGTGACTTCAACGCCGCAGGGCTCCTCGGGCCGGCCGACGTGCACGTCGCAACCACGCTCTCGCGCCTGGTCGGTGACGCCGACCCCAGCGTGCTCCTGGCGGTCGCCCTGGCGGTCCGCGCCCCGCGGTTCGGGCACGTGTTCGTCGACCTGGCGACCGTCCGCTGTTCTGTGACCGCCGATGACGACGTGGCCGTCGACGTCGATGCCCTGCCGTGGCCCGACGTCGACAGCTGGGTGGAGGCGGTCGCCGCCAGCCCGTTGACCGCCGTCACCAGCCCGTCGATCGCCGACGGGGCGCCCGCCGACCCGACGGCCACGGAGACGACGCCCGAGGGTGACAGGCCCGTGCGGCTGGTCGGGTCGCGTCTGTACCTCGACCGGTACTGGCGCTACCAGCAACGCGTGGTGGACGCCCTGCGGCGGCGGGGCGCGAGCGGGACCGACGACGTCGACGTCGACGTCCTCCGCGACGGCCTCGATCGGATGTTCCCCGCCGACCGCGGCGTGGACGAAGCCCTTCGGCCACGGCTCGCGGCCGCCGTGGCGGTGCTCCGGCCGCTGGGGGTGATCGCCGGGGGACCCGGGACGGGCAAGACCACCACCGTGTCGGCGATCCTGGCGCTGCTCGAGGAGCAGGCCGCCGCCGCGGGGCAGCGTCCCCCGCGGATCGCGTTGGCGGCCCCGACGGGGAAGGCCGCCGACCGCCTGGCGGAAGCGGTGCACGAGCGGGTCGTGGATCTTCGCACCGACGACGCGACCCGCGCGCGGCTGACGGCCCTGGGTGCGTCGACCATCCACCGGCTGCTGGCCGTCCGACCGAACAGCCGGACACGCTTCCGCCGTGACCGCACCGACCCGCTGCCGCATGACGTGGTCGTGATCGACGAGACGTCGATGGTGTCGCTGTCGCTGATGGCCAAGCTCCTCGACGCCGTCCGCGACGATGCCCGCCTCGTCCTGGTTGGCGACCCCGACCAGCTCACATCGGTCGAGGCCGGGACGGTCCTGGGCGACGTCGTCGGCCCGACCACCGCCGGCCTGCACTCGACCGAGGACGCGCGCACCGCCTTGCGCCGGCTCACCGGCCAGCCGGTCACGGCACACAAGCCTCCCGCCGGGTCGACCATCGGTGACAGCATCGTGGTGCTCACCACGATCCACCGCTTCGGTCGCCGGTCGGGCATCGCAGAGCTCGCCACCGCGATCCAGCGCGGGCGGGTCGCGGCGGTCCTCGAGCTCCTCGACGATGGGCGGCCCGACATCGGCTGGGTGGCGGCCGACCCGGCGCAGGACACGCTCGAGGACGCGCTGGATCCGGTCCGCGACGCGGTGAGCGCCGCCGGGGCGGCGGTGCACGCAGCGGCACGTGCGGGGTCCGCGCACGAGGCGCTCGATGCGCTCGGCCGGCTCCGGATCCTGTGCCCACACCGGCGTGGGCCGGCGGGCGTCGCGACGTGGGTCGCGCGTATCGAGCGGTGGCTCGTGCAGGACGTGGACGGCTACGACACCGACCCAGCGTGGTACGTGGGACGGCTGGTGATGGTCACCGCCAACGACTACCAGGTCGGCGTGTTCAACGGTGAGCAGGGTGTGGTCGTCGCACAGCGCGATGGCCGCGTCGCCGTCGCGTTCGAGCAGGGGGGTCAGGTGCGGCTGCTCGACCCGGCTCGCCTGGACGCCGTCGAGACCGCACACGCCATCACCGTGCACAAGAGCCAGGGGTCGCAGTTCCAGCACGTGATCGTCGTGCTGGCCGACCTGGCGTCGCCGATCCTCACCCGCCAACTGCTGTACACGGCGGTCACACGCGCCCGGGAACGCGTCACGATCGTCGGGGGGCCGGCAGCTGTCCGCGCGGCGATCGACCGGCAGGTCCAGCGCGCCTCCGGCCTGCGCGACGCGCTGTGGGGGGCTTCGACGCCGGCGTCGCCCTGACCAGGCCGCCTGGCGCACGCCGTGGTGTTCGAGCGGGTAACGCGATCAGCGAGGCGATCGTCAGGACGATCAGCGGTGATGGTGCTCGTACGAGCATCCGTACCCTGGCTGCATGAGCACCATCCGGATCCGTCGCGGCATCTCGATCCCCGAGCGCGACATCGAGCTCCGCTTCGCCCGATCAGGGGGACCGGGCGGGCAGCACGTGAACACCTCCGCGACCAAGGTCGAGCTCCGCTTCGACCTGGAGGAGACCGACGCCCTCACCGATGCACAGAAGCAGCGTGTGCGCGAGCGGCTGGGGTCGAGGCTGACCAACGACGGCGTCCTGGTGCTGCACGCGTCGGAACATCGCAGCCAGACCCGCAACCGTCAGGCTGCCGTCGGTCGCCTGCGCAACCTGCTGCGAGACGCCCTCGAGGTACGGACGCAACGGAAACCCACGCGGCCCAGCCGGTCGGCGCGCGAGCGACGGCTGCAGCACAAGCGGGAGCGTTCCGAGGTCAAGCGCCTCCGTCGTCCCCCGGAGGTCTAGCGCGCGTTCGTCGAGGTAGGGCGTGTTGTGAAGCTGTGGGATGTGGTGGTGGTCGGTGCGGGCCCGGCAGGGACCGCGGCGGCGCTCGCGGCGAAACAGGCCCGCCCCGACGCCAGCGTCCTGGTCGTGGACAAGGCAACGTTCCCACGCGACAAGACCTGCGGTGACGCGATCGGCCCACAGGCCCACGGCGAACTGCGGGCGCTGGGTGCGCCGGACGTCCTGAAGCCAGACGAGCGGGTGACGCGGTTCCGCCTGCGTGGCCCCCGCGGCGCCGACGCGAGTGGCGTCCCCGGTGTCACCGGGTACGTGGTGCCTCGCGAGCAGTTCGACGCGCGGCTGGTCGAGACCGCCCGGGACCGGGGCACGGAACTCGTCACCGAGCCGGTGGCAACGGTGACGTGCGTCGGCGACGACGTCGTGGTCAACGGGCGGTGGCACGCCAGGACGGTGATCGCCGCTGACGGGGCCCACTCGACGGTCCGCCGCGTGCTGTCACCTCAGGCTCGGCCGGCACCACAGCGCACCGATCGCGCAGGCGGCGGCGACCGCGGTCTGGCCGTGGCCGTCCGCGGGTACGCACCGGCCGTCCCCGGTCGGGACGAGTTGCTGATCGCGTGGCAGGCCGGGGGCGGCCTGCGCTACGTCTGGTCGTTCCCGACCTGCGACGGCCGCCTCAACGTCGGGTCGTGCGCACCCGTGGGAGGGTTCACCGGCGGGCGGCGGGAGCTGATGGAGCGGGTCAGGAAGGTCCTCCCCGACGTCGACATCGACCGCAGCACGCTGCGAGGTCACCTCCTGCCGCTGTCGACCTCGATCGCTCCCCTGACCACCGGCCCGGTGCTGTACGCCGGCGACGCGGCCTCCCTGATCAACCCGCTCTCCGGGGAGGGCATCTTCTACGCCCTCGCCTCGGGTCGCCTCGCGGGTGAAGCGGCGGCCACCGCACCCGACCCCGCTGCCACGTACCGACGGAGGTTGCGCACGCGGTTGGGGCGCCACTGGCGCCACACCCGCATCCTCGCACGCCTGCTCGACGTGCCCTGGACCGTCCAGGCCACGCTGGCGGCCGCCGCGACACCGGCGATCTTCGACCTACTGGTCGACGTGGCGTTGGGCGACGGGACCTTCCGGCCCCGTCATCTACCCGCGGTCGTGGCCGCGTGTCTGCGGGGTGGCAAGGAGACGCGTCGCCGCTAGCGACGAAGGCGTCCGAGGGGGCCACATGACGACGCGCACGGAGCGGGACCCCGAGCACCCCGGGGCGGTGATGGCCCAGGAGATGGCGGAACAGCCCGAGGTCATCGCTGGGCTGGTCGCGCGCCGGGATGAGATCGCTGCCACCGTCGCCGCGACGTTGCCGCAACGGCACGTCGGGACCGTCCTGGTCGCAAGGGGGTCGTCGGATTACGCAGCCGTCTACGCCCGGTACGCGCTGGAGGCCATCGGCGGTCGGCACGCGGCTCTGGCGGCTGCGAGCCTGCACACGCGGTACCGGGTGACGACCGACCTCGATGGTTTCCTCGCGATCGGGGTGAGCCAGTCCGGCCGCACGCCCGAGATCGTCGAGACCCTCGAGCGGATGGGCGGATGCGGGGCGCGGACGCTGGCGGTGACCAACGACGCGGGTTCGCCGCTGGCGAACGTGGCCGACGGGGTCCTCGCCCTGGGCGCCGGAGAGGAGGTCGCGGTCCCGGCCACCAAGACGTTCACCGGGCAGGTCACGGCGTTCGCGCTCCTCGCGGAGGCGCTCGGTGGGACGCCCCGCTGGCCTCGTACCGACTGGGACCGCACCGTGGACGTCGTCGGTGAGCTGCTCACCGACGTCGAGGCGCCCGCCGCCGCCGCGGAGGTCCTCCGTGATGTCCAACGGCTGCTGTCGGTGGGACGTGGCTACCTCTACGCGGTGGCCCTCGAAGCCGCCCTGAAGATCGCCGAGACGACGTCGGTGCTCGCCACCGGCTGGTCCCCCCCGGACCTGCTCCACGGTCCGATCGCGATGGCTGGCCAGCAGCTGCACGTGTTGTGCCACGCCACACCCGGTCCCACGTTCGCCGACGTGGCGGAGGCCGCCGCCGCGCTGCGGGAGCGGGGCGCCACCGTGTCGGCCGTGACGCAGCCCGACGCCGACCTGCCGGTCGACGGAGCCTTGCTGGCCGTTCCGGCCGGGATCCCCGAACCGCTGACGCCGCTGGTGTACGTGGTCCGGGCGCAGCAGCTGGCCTGGTACCTCGCCGGATTGCGCGGCATCGACCCCGACCATCCCCCGAGCCTGCAGAAGGTGACACAGACGCGCTGAGGCTGGCGCGATCGCCAACCGCACGCGCCTGTCACTCAGCTGAGAGCTGCTCCGCGTCGAGCATCTCGCAGCTGGCCTCGTACGCGAGCTCCATCCGTCGCTCCGCGTCCGTGAAGTCCCGGTAACGCATCCGGTCGAGGACGTCGAAGCGCGGTGGGTCGGCCTCCCCGGTCGGCAGGACGTGGACGAGCACACCGTCCGGCAGGGTGGCGATGTCGTGGTGGAAACGGTGACGTCGGGACAGCTCGAAGGTCACCATCGCGACCTCCCAGACGTTGGTGGGCGGCTCGAGGGGACGCTCCACCCGCCCCACGTGCAGCACGTACATCTCCGTCGCACCGAGCTCAACCGCCCGGGAGACCGGGATGGCGTTGACGATCCCCCCGTCGAGGAAGTGCTCACCGTCGATCTCGACCACCGGGAGCAGCCCGGGTGACGCGGCCGATGCGAGAACAGCGTCCACGACCGGGCCACTGGAGAACCAGTGCTCGGCGGCCTGCTCGATGCTCGACGCGACGCACTGGAACGGCACCGTGAGATCCTCGAACCGGGGTGGGACCATCCCCTGGATCAATTCACGCAGCGGCTCGTTGGAGTGCACGTGGCTGCCCGTGCGGAGCAGGTTCGCGGCGCGGTCGAGGAGCGAGCCGCTGAACAGGTCGTGGCTCTCCAACTCCCGCCAGATGTCGGCGAGCTTCTCGATCATCTCCAGGGCGGGGTCGGCGGCCACGGCCACGCCGTTGACTGCGCCGACGGACGCGCCGACCACCAGGTCCGGTCGGATGCCTCGCTCCAGCAGCGCGCGGAGCATGCCGACCTCGTAGGAACCGATGTTCCCGCCGCCCCCGAGGACGAACGCCACCGTCGGTGAGGACGGCAGGGTCTGATCGTCCACCTTACGTCCACCTCCGCAGAACCTCGACGTCTCGCAGACGCCTCCGTGAGGCGCTGCCCCCGTCCGGCATCGCCACTATGCCCAGCCGATCCGCCGTCAGGGAGCCGTCGGCGTGGACGCCGGCCGGGTCCTCTACGTTCGACGCAGCGGGAACCCGGGGGAGTGCGTGTTCGGCCTCAACATCGATCCCAGCGCCGACCGGCTCGAGCTCGCCTTCGACCTCGTCGCCGTGGCGGAGGCGGCCGGACTGGACCTGGTGGCGGTCCAGGACCATCCCTACCACCGCCGCCACCTCGACACGTGGACCCTGCTCACGGTCCTGGCCAGCCGCACCGCCCGCGTCAACGTCATGCCCAACGTGGCCAACCTGCCCCTGCGGGGCCCACAGATGCTGGCCAAGAGCGCCGCGTCGCTCGCGTCCCTCACCGGCGGGAGGATCGAGTTGGGGATCGGCGCCGGGTCACAGTGGGACGCGGTCGCCGCCTACGGCGGCCCGCGGCGGTCTCCCGGCGAGGCGGTCGACGCGTTGGAAGAGGCCCTGGACGTGATCGAGGCGCTGTGGGACGGCGACCGCCGGTCCGCCACCGTCGAGGGTGTGCACTACCGGCTCGACGGGGCGCGGCCTGGACCGGTGCCTGGGGAACCGATCCGGATCTGGATCGGCGGGTACGGTCCGCGGATGCTGCGGCTGGTCGGCCGCCGCGCCGACGGCTGGACCGCATCATTATCCTTCGCCCCGCCCGAGCGCATCCCCGACATGCAGCGCACCGTCGATGAGGCCGCGCAGGAGGCCGGCCGCGAACCGGCTGGTGTCCGGCGCAACTACAACGTGATGGGGCGCCTGGACCCGGATGCCGATCGGCAGGAGGGTGACCGCCTGTCCGGCCCGGCCGACCACTGGGTCGACGTGCTGTGCCGCTACGCCGATGAGCTCCGCTTCGACACGTTGGTGTTCTGGCCGCTGGACGGCGACGAGGTCGACCAGGCCCGCCGCTTCGCTGGTGACGTGGTCCCGCGCGTCTGCGAGCGGTTGGGCGACCAGCACCCGTGTGTGGACGGGTCGGAGGCGGCACGCGAGCGTCCGGGCGGGTACTTGTGACCGGTCATGCCAGACGGCCGTGGTTGGCCTCCCACTCCCCGACCAGTTCGGACAGCCGGTGCAGCTGCGACAGCTCCGCGACGCACGGCCACAGGATGACCTCGTCCATGCCGACGTCGGCGGCGGCGCCGAGCCGGTCGCGGACCTGCTCGGTCGAGGCCAGCATCTGTTCGGCGATCCCCTCGGCCCGCTCGCCGGCGAACGCGTAGTAGTCGCGCAGGACGTCGCGGCCCCGCTCGACCGTGGCGCCGTCACCCAACGCCCAGTACGCGCAGCCCACGAACCGGGGCTTGCCTGCGCGGGCGGCATCCCGCCAGGCAGCCACCGCCTCGTCGAACAGTTCACGCGCCCGCGCGGGCGGCAGGGCGCCTGCGATGAAACCGTCCGCCAGCCGCCCCGCCCGGCGGGCGGCACGCGGCGAGTACCCGCCGATCAGGACCTCGGGGCCGCCCGGCCGTCGCGGCGGCGGGCCCACCCCAGCGACCCCCTCGACCGGCGGCTGGCCGCTCCACACCCGTCGCAGGACCTCCAGCTGTTCCTCGAAGTGATCGGCGCGGCTGTGGAAGTCCACCCGGGACCCTGCCGCCAGGTAGTCCTCCTCCCGCCCGCCGATCCCGAACCCGACGGTGAGCCGCCCGCCGGACAACGCGTCGATGCTGGCCGTCTGCTTGGCGAGGAGCCCGGCGTGGCGGATGGGTGCGACCAGCACGGTCGTCGCGAGCCGGATCCGGGCCGTCACGCCGGCGCAGGCCGCGAGCGCGACCAACGGCTCGTAGTTGCCGTACGCGATCCGGTCGATCACCGCCAGTGTCGACAACGGCGTCTGGTCGGCAGCGCGTGCCCACTCCACGACGGTCGCGCCGGGCGTGCCGGGGACGTTGGCGGGCAACCCGACCCCTACCTGCACGTCGCAACTCCCTGCCGAGCCGGCCGACCCTACAGCGTCGACCACGCCGCGGGGGGCGCCCGCCGACCGCCGCAGCGACGACGCCGGCGCCCCGTCCGACCGGGGCAGCCACGACGCCCGGCCTTGCCCACACTGGCCATAGACGACCGATGGGACTCCCCGTGGAACCGCAGCAGGTGTACGCCGAGCGAGGACTGGTGCAGATCATCGACGTCCGCGGCGGCCAGGAGTGGGACGCCGGCCACATCGAGGCGGCCCACCACATCCCGCTCGACGAGCTCCGTGAGCGGCTCGATGAGGTCAGCGCCGGCCGAAAGACCATCACCGTCGACCGCGACGGAAGCCGGAGCGAGGAAGCAGCCGAGCTGCTACGCCTCGAGGGGTTCGACGCCGAGGCGATGGCGGGAGGACTGGGCCGCTGGTTCGACGAGGAGCTGCCGCTGGTGGCGACGTCAGGTGGCAGCGGAGGCGTCGCCCGGTGAACCAACCGACCAACGCAAGGAAGGTGGTGCGATGCCAGCCAGGACAGTGCATCGGTTCCTCGACGAGCACGGCGTCGACTACGAGGTCCAGTCCCACGAGCGGGTGGTGGACGCACAGCGCCTGGCCGCCACGGAACACGTCACCGGCTGGAAGGTCGCCAAGCCCGTGATGCTCATCGTCGGCGACGAGCTGACGATGGCGGTGGTGCCGGCGGCGGTGTCGGTCGACTTGGACAAGGTCCGCCGTGTCCTCGGCCGAGACGAGGTGCGGCTGGCACGTGAGGACGAGTTCGCCGACGCGTTCCCCGACTGCGAGCCTGGAGCGGAGCCACCGTTCGGGAACCTCTACGGCCTGCCGGTGCTGTTCGATCCGACGCTCGGCGACCGTGACCAGCTGGTGTGCCGCGACGGGTCACACACCGAGACGGTCACTCTTGTCACCGACGACTACCTGCGGCTGGTGGAGCCGCGGATCGTCGACATCAGCACCGCCGCCGGCTGACCGGGCGCACCTCGAACGCCACCGATGCGACGAACTCCCCGACCGGACGTCGGATGCGTCGCCGCCGGCTTCACGAAGGTCCGCGTTCGGACGTTGACACCCACGGCCGCGTCCGGAAACGTGGACTTGATCGCCGTGGGCCGGTCGCCGGTCGTCTGTGTCCACGTTCCCACGATCGGCCCGGCACCGCGACGTTGACGTTGACCCGCCAGAAGGAAGAGGATCCGCCCGATGAGCATCGCGATGGTCTTCCCCGGGCAGGGGTCGCACCGCCAAGGGATGGCCTCAGCCTGGCGAGGCCACACCGCCTTCTCCACCTTCGCGGAGGTCGGTCGCGTCGCCGGCCTCGACGACTTCGTCGGCCTCGCCGACGACCCGGACGCGTGCGCCGCCACCGACGTCGCCCAGCCAGCGGTGTTCGCGGTCGATGTCGCGGCGTGGCGGGCGCTCCGGGACGCGGGGGTCACCCCCGACGTGGTCGCCGGCCACAGCCTGGGTGAGATCGCTGCCGCGGTCGCCGCCCGCGCCCTGTCGGTGCCCGCCGGCGCATCCGTGGTGATCGAGCGCGGCCGTGCGTTCGCCGACGCGGTGTCGGAGAACCCGGGGAAGATGGCTGCGGTGCTGGGGCTCGACCGTGACACCGTGGAGAAGGCCATCGCCGGGATCGACGGCGTCATCGTCGCCAACGACAACGCCCCCGACCAGGTCGTCGTGTCGGGTCCGCCCGACGCGGTCGACGCGGCCGCGGAGGCCTGTCAGGAGGCCGGCGGGCGGGTCCGGGACCTCGACGTGGAGGGCGCGTTCCACACCGAGTTGATGGCGTCAGCCCGTGACCGGCTCGAGAAGCGGCTGGACGAGCTGCAGATGGTCGACCCCGACGTCCCGCTGGTCTCGGGCGCCACCGCCGACCAGGCGACCACCGCCGACGACGTCCGGGAAGTGATCATCGACGGGGTGCTGTCCCCGGTTCGTTGGCGCGAGGTCCAGCAACGTCTGGCGGCCATGGAGACCCGGCTGGTGATCGAGGCCGGTCCCGGAGACGTTCTTTCCGGCTTGGCACGCCGGACCCTGTCCGATGACGTCGAGATCGTCTCGGTGGGGACCCCGGACGACCTCGACGCGGCGATCTCGGCCGCGACGAGCATCCGCAAGAGCGAGGAGGGATGACCGCGGCGCGCCCGCCCACGACCCGGAACACGATGAACACGATGAACACGATGAACACGATGGACGTGATGACGATGCCGACCTGCACAGCGCGACCCGGAGAGCGACCCGGAGAGGAAGTCCGTCGATGACGATCCCGCTGACCACCGAACGCCCGTCGCGAGCCGAACTCGCGCCCGGTCGGCTGCCCGTGGGCATCATCGGGCTCGGGATCGCGGTGCCCGACCAGGTGGTCACCAACCACGACTGGGAAGAGGCACTCGACACCAGCGACGAGTGGATCCGCACCCGCACGGGGATCGTCGAGCGGCGGCGCATCGCCGAGGACGACGCGACCTCCGACCTGGCCATCCGGGCTGGCGAGGCGGCCCTGGCCGAAGCCGGCGTGGACGTCGACGACCTCGGCGCCATCATCGTGGCCACCACCACACCGGACTACATCTGCCCGCAGACCGCGCCGATCGTGGCGGCGGGCCTGGAAACCAACGTCGCGGCCTTCGACGTCGGCGCGGCGTGCAGCGGGTTCATCTACGGCCTGTCGGTTGCAGCCTCGACCGTCGTGGCCTACGACCCCCGGCCGATCCTGCTGATCGGCGCCGAGGCGATGACCCGGCTGATGGACGACCAGGACCGCTCCACCGCGGTGCTGTTCGGCGACGGCGCCGGCGCGTGCGTGCTGGCCGCGGAGAGCGGGGGAGGCACGCTCGGGCCCTTCGAGATGGGCTCCGACGGTGACCTCGCCGACGCGCTGATCATCCCCGCCGGGGGCAGCCGCAACCCTGCCAGCCAGGAGACCGTCGCCGAGCGGCAGCACTACCTGACCATGAGCGGGAGCGAGATCTACAAGCACGCGGTGACCCGCATGACCTCGTCGGCTCGGTCGGTGCTGGACCGGGCCGGGATGGACATCGACGACATCGACCTGGTGGTCGGCCACCAGGCCAACGCCCGCATCCTCAACGCGGTGGCGGATCGGCTGGGCGTGGACGAAGATCGCGCGTTCATCGACGTGGACCGCTATGGCAACACCTCAGCCGCCTCGATCCCCCTGGCGCTGGTCGACGCGCGTGAACAGGGCCTGCTGCCGGCCGGGGCGACCGTCCTGCTCACCGCGTTCGGCGCCGGCCTGACCTGGGCCTCGTGCCTGGTGACCTTCTCCGACGGAGACCCGGAGGTGACCCCGTGAGCGACCTGGTCGCGATCGTCAGCGGCGGCAGCGGCGGCATCGGGGCGGCCACGTGCCGCGCCCTGGCCGCCCAGGGCATGGCGGTGCTGGTCGGGTACGCGTCGAACCAGGACGGAGCCGAGAAGGTGGCCGCGTCCTGCGACGGCACGGCCGAGGCGATCCACCTCGACGTCACCGACGAGGACCAGGTCGACGCCGCCGTCGACCGCGCCGGCGAGCTCGGCGACCTCGGCGTGGTCGTCACCGCGCACGGGATCGCCGACGACGACCTGCTGATGCGGCTGACGCCGGAACGCTGGGACCGCACCATGGCGATCAACCTGCGCGGGGTGTACCTGATCGCCCGTGCTGCGCTCCGCCCGATGGTCCGGAACCGCAGGGGCCGCATCATCAACATCGGCTCGTTCGTGGGCCTCCGCGGCAACGCCGGCCAGAGCGCCTACGGCGCGGCCAAGGCCGCGCTGACCGGGTTCAGCAAGTCGCTTGCCCGCGAGCTGGCCGGGAAGGGCGTCACCGTCAACGTGGTCGCGCCCGGGTTCGTCGAGACGTCGATGACCGACCAACTCCCCGACGATCTGCTCGAGAGCTACCTCGAACGCACTCCGATCGGCCGGCCCGTCGCGGCCGAGGAGGTCGCGGCTGCCGTGAGGTTCCTCGCATCCGAGGAGGCCGCGGCGATCACCGGAGCGGTGATCCCCGTCGACGGCGGTGCCGGCATGTGACCGACACACCAGAACCTGCCCATAACCGAGAGGAGCAACGATGAACCAGGAGCTGTACGAGACCGTGAAGTCCATCCTCGTGAACACGTTCCAGGTGCCGGAGGAGGACGTGAGCCCCGATGCCACGTTCGAATCCCTGGACCTCGACTCGCTCGACCTGGTCGAGTTCACGCTGGCGCTCGAAGAAGAGGTCGGCGTCGAGATCGAGGACGAGGAGGCCGAGGACATCCGCACGGTCGAAGACGCCGTGACCAAGATCGAAGAGAAGCAGAAGGTGCAAACGTGACCGACCGTCAACAGCCCGAGATCGTCGTCACCGGCATCGGCCTGTTCGCTCCCGGAGGGGCCAACGTCGACGCGGCGTGGAAGACGGTCCTGGAGGGGACCCCCGCCGCAGCGCACGACCCCACGCTGGAGGAAGCCGGCCTCGACGTCACCGTCTCGTGCCGCACGCCCGAGTTCGATCCCTCCGAGGAGATCGGTCGGCGTGCCGCTCGGCGGCTCGACCGCTTCGTGCAGCTGGCGCTCCTGGCCAGCCGCGAAGCGATCGACCGATCGGGTCTTGACCTGCCGACCGGCGAGGACCCCGAGGAGTTCGGCGACCGCGTCGGCATCGCGTTCGGCTGCGGGATCGGCGGGGTGATCACCTGGGAGGAGCAGCACGCCTCCTTCATCGAGAAGAACAAGGTCAGCCCGTTCATGATCCCCAAGATGCTGTCGAACATGGCTGCCGGCCAGGTCGCCATCGAGCTCGGCGCACGCGGCCCGAACCTGACCGTCAACACCGCCTGTGCAGCCAGCGCCACGGCGATCCACATCGCACGTGACCTGCTGGCATCGGGGACGGCCGACGCGATGCTCGCCGGCGGGACCGAAGCGTCGATCACGGCACTTTCCACCGCCGGGTTCGCCAAGATGGGGGCGCTGTCCAAGCGCAAGGACGAGACGGCGTCGCGGCCGTTCGATGCCGACCGTGACGGCTTCGTGATGGGTGAAGGCGCCGGGATGCTGGTGCTGGAGCGGGCAGAGGACGCCCGGGCCCGCGGCGCGACCCCGCTGGCGGTGCTGGCCGGAGCCGGCAGCTCCGCCGATGCGCACCACCAGACCTCACCACCCGAGGAAGGCGGCGGCGCGGTGCTCGCCATGCAACGTGCTCTCGCCGACGCCGGCATGGATCGGGGTGACATCGACCACATCAACGCGCACGGCACATCCACGCCGCTCAACGACAAGTCGGAGTCGATCGCGATCCGACGGGTGTTCGGTGACGCCACCGACCAGGTGGGTGTCAGCTCCACCAAGGGGGTCACCGGACACACACTGGGCGCGGCCGGGGGGATCGAGGCGGTGTTCACCGTCCTCGCCCTGCGTGACGGCGTGATCCCACCCACCGCGAACCTCGAACAGCTCGACGACGAGATCGACATCGACGTCGTGCATGGTGAGGCGCGCCAGGGCGAGGTCCGTGCCGCGCTGTCCAACTCGTTCGGCTTCGGGGGGCAGAACGCGTCACTGCTGTTCCGCAAGGTCTGACATGGATCGTATCCCTGCCACACCGTCGTGGCTCCAGGCCGTGAGCAGGGCGCCGGTCCGATGGTGGCTGCGGCTGGACGTCGAGGACGTCGGTCGCCTGCCCGCGTCCGGACCTGTGATCGTCGCCTCGCACCACCGCTCGCACCTCGACTCGGTGGTGCTGGGCGCCACCGCGCAACGACGGCTGACGTTCCTGGGGTCGGCGCACCTGGCCGCCCCGCCGGTGATCGGGTCGCTGCTGCAGTGGGGAGGGATGATGCAGGTCCAGCGCGGCAGCGGCGAGACCGACGTCCTGGAGCGCTGCGTGGAGGTCCTCGACCGTGGCGGAGCGCTGGTCATCTTCCCCGAGGGTGGCCGCAGCCGCGACGGGCAGGTCTACCGGCCGCGCAGCGGCGTGGCCCGGATCGCGTCCGCCGCCGGCTGCCCGGTGGTGCCGGTGGGAATCAACGGGACCGCAGAAGCGTGGCCGGTCGATCGCTTCCCTCGGCTGCTGACCCGCCACGACGTGCGGGTGGCGTTCGGGGAGCCCCTGGACGCTCCCGAAGACGATCCCGCGGAGCGCAGCCGCTTCGCCGATCGCCTCCACGACGCACTCGTCGAACTGTCCGACGCCCCCCGGGCGGACGGGCTCAACCTGGGGACCTCCGCGTAAGGAGACATCGTGCTGCTCGACGGAAAACGACTGCTCGTGACCGGCGTCCTCGATCCCCGATCGATCGCCTTCCACATCGCCCGCCTGGCCCAGGAGCAAGGCGCCGAGCTGCTGCTGACGGGCTTCGGGAAGAGCCGGCGACTGACCGAACGCACCGCGAAGAAGCTGGACCCGACCCCGGACGTCCTGGAGCTCGACGTCACCAAGCCCGACGACATCGAGGGGGTCACCAAGGAGCTGCAAGAGCGGTGGGGAGGCCTCGACGGGCTCGTGCATGCGATCGCGTTCGCGCCCGACTCGGCGTTGGGCGGCGGGTTCCTCACCGCCCCGTGGGAGGACGTGGCCCCGGCCTTCCACATCTCGACCTACTCCCTGGCGGCGCTGGGCAGCGCGTTCGCGCCCCTGTTCCGGGAAGCCGACGGCGGGGCGATCATCGGGATGGACTTCGACGCGTCGGTGGCCTGGCCGGCGTACGACTGGATGGGTGTGGCGAAGGCCGGGCTCGAGTCGTGCGCCCGGTACCTGGCCCGTGACCTCGGCCCCGACGGTGTCCGCGTCAACCTGATCGCGGCTGGGCCGCTGAAGACGGTCGCGGCCAAGAGCATCGAGGGGTTCGAGGGGTTCGACCGCTGGGGCGAGCACGCACCGCTGGGCTGGGACAGCGACGACCCGGCGCCGGTCGCGCGGACGGCGTGCATGATGCTGTCTGACTGGGCGGACGGGATCACCGGGGAGATCGTGCACGTCGACGGCGGCGCGCACGCCATCGGCGGGACAGCGGGCTGATGAGCGACTTCAAGCGTCTGGCGATCGTCAACCGCGGCGAAGCGGCGATGCGGCTGCTGCATGCCGTCGCCGAGTACAACCGCGAGCACGGCACCGAGATCCGCACGATCGCGTTCTACACCGACCCTGACGAGGCATCGTGGTACGTGCGCCAGGCCGACGAGGCGTACGGGCTGGGCCCGGCCATGACGTTCGACCCGAACGAAGGTGAACGCCGGCACACGTTCCTGCGTTACGACGTCCTCGCCGACGCGCTCCGGGCCACCGAGGCGGACGCCGCGTGGGTGGGTTGGGGTTTCGTCTCCGAACAGGCGGGGTTCGCCCGGCTGTGCGAGGACGAGCTAGGGATCACGTTCATCGGTCCCCCCGCCGACGTGATCGATCTCATGGGTGACAAGGTCGCCGCCAAACAGCTCGCCGAGGACGCCGACGTCCCGGTGGTGCCGTGGAGCGACGGACCGGTCGACGACGCCGAGGAGGCAGCAGCACACGCCGACAAGCTCGGCTACCCGGTCCTGGTGAAGGCCGCCTCCGGCGGCGGCGGCCGCGGGATCCGGGTCGCAGCCGACCCCGACGAGCTGCGCGACGCGTTCCAGTCCGCCCGAGACGAAGGCCAGCGGACCTTCGGCGACCCGACGGTCTTCCTGGAGCAGATGCTCGGGGACGCCCGCCACGTCGAGGCGCAGATCATCGCCGACCGCCACGGCAACGTCTGGGCGGTCGGGGTGCGCGACTGCAGCGTGCAGCGGCGCAAGCAGAAGGTGCTGGAGGAATCGTCGTCGACGGCGCTGTCACCCGAACAGGACCAGGAGATCCGTGACGCGGCGGCGCGGATGGCCAGCGCCGCCGGGTACACCAACGCCGGGACGATCGAGTTCCTGTTCGAACCCGAGCGACAGCGGTTCTGCTTCATGGAGGTCAACACCCGGCTGCAGGTGGAGCATCCGGTCACCGAGCTGGTCACCGGCCTGGACCTGGTCAAGCTGCAGCTGCACGTCGCACGGGGCGGGCGCCTCGAAGGCGAGCCGCCGCCGACCAAAGGCCACGCGATCGAGGCGCGCCTGTACGCCGAGGATCCCGAGAACGACTTCAGTCCCGCCCCTGGCCGGGTCGCCGAACTGCGTTTCCCCGCCGGTCCAGGGATGCGGGTCGAAACCGGCGTCACGCAGGGCGACGAGATCGCGACCGACTACGACGCGATGATCGCGAAGATCATCGGCTACGGCAGCGACCGTGGCGAGGCGATGGCGCGCCTGCGCCGCGGACTGTCGCAATCGTTGGCGATCATCGACGGTGGGGCGACCAACAAGGGGTTCCTGCTGAGCCTGGTCGACCACCCCGACGTCGTGGAGGGCCAGCTCGACACCGGTTGGCTGGACCGGCTGACCGAGGAGGGCGGGTTCCTCCCGGAACCCGCCGCCGCGGCGGTCCTGCTGGCTGCGGTGGAAGGCTACGAGGTCGAGCACGAGGCCGACCGCACGAACTTTCACGCGTCGGCGAGGCGGGGGCGGCCCGAAGCCGAACCCGGGACTGGCAAGAGCATCGAACTGCGCTACCGCGGGACGTCCTACCGCACCACCGTGTACCGGCTCGGGGCACGCGCCTACCGGGTCGACACGCCGGATGGTCACGTCAGCGTGGAACTCGATCGGTTGGGCCGGTACGAGCGGCGCCTGACCTACGACAAACGGCACATCAAGGCGGTCGCCGACGTGCAGGGCCCCACCTACAAGGTCGAGATCGAAGGGGTTCCCCACCGCGTGACACGCGACGAGGGCGGCGTCATGCGCTCCCCGTCACCAGCGGTCGTGATCTCCCTGGCCGTGTCACCCGGCGACCGCGTCGAAGCCGGCCAGACGGTCTGCGTGCTCGAGGCGATGAAGATGGAGACCGCGGTCGAGGCGCCGTACGCCGGCCGCGTGCGCTCGATCGACGTCAACGAGAACGTCCAGGTCGACGCCGGCGCCATCCTGGCCCGGATCGAACGCGAGGAAGAGGAACAGGAGAGCCCCGAGGAACGGGTCCAGTTCGCGGCCGACTCGGCCACCCGGTTCGACGGGGAATCCCCGGCGGCACGCGCACAGCGTTTCTTCGACCGCCTCCGCGCCTACTTGTTGGGCTACGACCTCGACCAGGACGAGGTCGACGAGCTGTTCGCACAGCAAGAAGCCGTCTGTGCGGCGCTGCCGCAGGGTGACCCGGAGCTGCTCGCCCGCGAGGACGAGGTGCTCGCGATCTTCGCCGACCTCGGTGCGCTGTCGCGCCGCCAACCGGACCAGACCACCGAGGGAGAACTGGTCCGCAGCCCCCAGGAGTACCTGTTCACCTACTTGCGGTCCCCCGACCGCGCCGAGGAGCTGCTTCCGCGCTCGTTCCTCGACCGCCTGGAACGGGCGCTGGCGCGCTACGGCGTCGACGGGCTGGAACGCACACCGGAGCTCGAAGACGCGCTGCTGTGGATGTTCCGTGCGTTCAGGCGTATCCAGGACCTGACCCCCACGATCGACACCATCCTGGAACGCCACCTCGAGCACCGCGCCCCCGTGGCGCGCGACGACGACGACTACCGGGCTCTCCTCGACCGCCTGATCTCCGTGGCGCAGGGTCGCTACGAGACGGTCAGCGACCTGGCGCGGGAGGTGCGTCACCAGGCGTTCGACCGGCCGCTGCTGGAGGAAAAACGCGAAGAGACGTACGCGCAGATGGAGGAGGAGGTGGCGGCGCTGGCCGCCGACCCGGACCCCGATCAGCGTGAGCAGCACCTCGAGCGGCTGGTGCATTGCCCACAGCCACTGCGCGGACGGCTCCTGCGGTGGTACCAGGAGTCGGATGGGGAGCTGCGCGAAGCGGTCCTGGAGGTCCGCGCCCGTCGCTACCACCGTGCCCGCCACCTGCGTGATCTCCACGTGGAGTGGTTCGATGACCAGCCGCTGGCGATCGCCGACTACGAGCACGAGGACGAGAGCTACCACCTGGTGGTGGCCTACGCCCACGACGACGGGTTGGTGGGCGTCGCCGACCGGGTACGGCGTCACATCGCCGAGGTCGACCCCGACCGGGCGGTGGTGGTCGATGTCGCCCTGGCACGGCCGGGTCCCAAGCGCGACGGTGACGTGATGGCCGAGGAGGTCCGCGAGCAGCTCGCGGACGTCGACTTCGGACGTCGACTGCACCGCCTCGACGTGATGGTGACCAGCAGCGGGCCGGGGCCCGAGCACCGCCGCACGCAGCACTTCACGTTCCGTCAGGACGACGACGGTTTCCACGAGGAGACGCTGTACCGCAACCTCCACCCGATGCTCGGCAAGCGCCTGGGGCTGTGGAGACTGTCGAACTTCCAGATCCGGCGGCTGCCGTCGGTCGAGGACGTGTACCTGTTCCACGGTGTGGGGCGAGACAACGAGAACGACGAGCGCCTGTTCGCGCTGGCGGAGGTCCGCGACCTCACGGCGGTCACCGACGACGACGGGGACGTCGTCTCCCTCCCGCACCTCGAGCGGATGCTGATGGAGGCGCTGTCGGGCATCCGTCGCTTCCAGACCCGACGCCCACCGGGTGAACGCCTGCTCAACAACCTCGTCATGCTGCACATCGAGCCGCCGCTCGACTTCCCAACGAGCGTGCTGCGCGACCTCGCCCGTGAGCTCGCCCCCGCCACGGTGGGGCTCGGCCTGGAGAAGGTGATCGCGTTCGGTCGTACCCGCGACCCCGCCAGCGGTGAGACGCAAGAGATCGAGCTCCACATCGAGAACGTGGCCGAGACCGGCATCGTGGTCCGCGAGGAGGAACCGTCCGACGAGCCCATCCCGACCTTGTCGGAGTACCGCCAGCGGGTCCTCAAGACCCGCCGCTACGGCTCGGTCTACCCGTACGAGCTGATCGACCAGCTCACGCCACGCGACGAGGCGGTGTCGGACTTCCCACCCGGCAGCTTCACCGAGCACGACCTCGACGGGGACGGGCGCCTGGTCCCGGTCGACCGACCCTACGGGCAGAACGAGGCCAGCATCGTGGTCGGCCTGATCCGCAACGTCACCGAGGCGGTGCCCGACGGGATGGAACGGGTCATGGTTCTCAGCGACCCGTCGATGAGCTTGGGGTCGATGGCCGAGGCCGAGTGCAGGCGACTGATCGCCGCGCTGGATCTGGCCGAGTCGCGGCAGGTTCCTGTCGAGTGGTTCGCGGAGTCGTCCGGAGCGCGCATCGCGATGGACACCGGCGTGGAGAACATGGACTGGATCGGGGGGGTGCTGCGCCGCATCGTCGAGTTCACGCAGGGCGGCGGCGAGCTGAACATCATCGTGACGGGCATCAACGTCGGCGCCCAGCCGTACTTCAACGCCGAAGCGACCATGCTGATGCACACCGCGGGGATCCTGATCATGGTCCCCGACAGCGCCATGGTGCTCACCGGGAAGCGGGCGTTGGACTTCTCCGGGGGTGTCTCGGCCGAGGACAACATCGGCATCGGCGGCTACGAGAGGATCATGGGCCCCAACGGCGAGGCGCAGTACTGGGCGCCGAGCGTGGAGGCCGCCTGCCAGCTGCTGTTCCGCCACTACGACCACACGTACGTGGTGCCCGGGGAGCGCTTCCCGCCTCGGGTGCAGACCTCCGACCCCCACGACCGCGACATCCGCGACTTCCCACACGAACAGGTGGAGGGCTCGGACTTCGACCGGGTCGGAGAGATCTTCTCCGACGAACGCAACCCCGAGCGGAAGAAGCCGTTCGCGATCCGGTCGGTGATGCGTGCGGTCAGCGACCAGGATCGCGAACCGATCGAGCGCTGGTTCGCCTGGCGCGACGCCGAGGGCGCCGTGGTGTGGGACGCCCACGTGGGCGGCATCCCGGTGTGCATGCTGGGGTTCGAGTCGCACACGTTGCCCCGCTACGGCTTCCTGCCCGCCGATGGGCCATCGGCGTGGACGTCGGGGACACTCTTCCCGCAGTCGTCGAAGAAGGTGGCCCGCGCCATCAACGCCGCTTCCGGCAACCGGCCCGTGGTGGTGTTGGCCAACCTGTCGGGCTTCGACGGGTCGCCGGAGTCGATGCGCAAGTGGCAGCTGGAGTTCGGCGCGGAGATCGGCCGTGCGGTGGTCAACTTCCGTGGGCCGCTCGTGTTCTGCGTGATCTCGCGGTACCACGGCGGTGCGTTCGTGGTGTTCTCCAAGTGGCTGAACGAGGGGTTGGAGGTCGCCGCTGTGGAGGGCTCGTACGCGTCGGTGATCGGCGGGACGCCGGCAGCCGCCGTGGTGTTCTCCAGGGAGGTGGATCGCCGCACGCACGAGGACGAACGTGTCGCGTCGCTGCGTCGGGAGCTGGAGGAAGCCCCGGAGGGGGAGAAGGCGAAGCTGCAGACCGAGCTCAACGAGGTCGAGGAAGAGGTCCATGCCGAGAAGATGCGCGAGGTGGCCAACGAGTTCGACAGCATCCACAGCATCGAACGCGCGCGGGACGTCGGCTCGGTGGATCACATCATCGCCCCCGCGGAACTGCGGCCGTACGTGATCGATGCGGTCGAGCGCGGCATCGCCGCCACACGCGAAGGCAGGTGACGCCCGTCACCGACCGCGTGACCCCGCGTTCCCGTCGTCGGGCGCGAGGTGACCCTCGGCGACCGCCGCGTCGATGACGTTCTGGGCGTGATCCCACAGCGCCGGGGCCGCCTGGTGCGTGTGCCGGTTGCGGGCACGGACCTGCCCGGCCCGGATGCCGTGCTCGCGCCACGCCACGCCACCGGAGGCGTGGTTGAGCAGGATCGGCTGGAGCCGGTCGATCGCAGCTGCGAACCGTGCATCGGGGCTACGACCGGCTTCGAACTCGTCCCACAGCGCACGCCACTCGGCGGCCTGGTCGTCAGGCAATAGCGCGAACAACCGGTCAGCCGCGCCCTGCTCGCGGGTCTCCTTGCTGACACGAGCCGCGGAGTCGTAGGCGAAGGTGTCCCCGGCGTCGATCTCCACCACGTCGTGGATCAGCAACATCCGGATGACCCGCGCCACGTCGACCGGCTCGGCGGCGTGCTCCGCCAGGACGGCCGCGAACAGGGCCAGGTGCCACGAGTGCTCGGCGGAGTTCTCACGCCGGGAGCCGTCCGCGATCGTGCTACGGCGCACCACGTGCTTGAGCCGGTCGGCCTCGAGCAGGAAGGCAACCTGGTCGTCGAGCCGGGCGGCGGCCGCGTCGCCCGGACCGGCCTCAAGCACTGTCACGCTGGTAGAGGCCGGTGAGCTTGCCGACCGCGATGACGTTGCTTCGCAGCGCGTCGTGCAACTGCTGGGCACTGAAGTCGTTGTCCAGGGAGAGTCCCGCGCCCGAGGCGAACACCGTGAGAACGTACCGGTGGGGCTGGTCCCCGGACGGAGGACACGGTCCGCGGTAGCCGCTGGTGGCGAAGTCGTTGACGCCGACGACCGCGCCAGTGGGGATGGCGTTCTCGTCGAGGCCCGTGCTGGCCGAGTCGATCCCGGCCATCATCCAGTGAACGAACGTGCCGCCGGGCGCGTCAGGGTCCTCACAGGACAGCGCCAACTCGACGGTGTCTCCCGGGATGCCCCGCCACGCCAACGCCGGGGCCAGGTCCTCACCGTCGCAGGTGAAGCGCCGCGGCATCGGATCGTGGTCCTGGAACGCCGCGCACGTGAGATAGATCGTCTCGGGTGCGTCACCCGCGGCGGCCGACGGCGTCACATCGGCCATGGTGGTTGTCCCTCCTGCCCGGTCGTCCCCAACCTGCGTGGTCCGCGCCGGCTGTGCAGCGACCGTTCGGGCAGGGAGGCTGACGCCCGCGTCCACCGGGATGCGCGGATACGGCCGCGGCGCTCAGGGCCGGTGCTCGGCCAGGAAGCTCTCGACGGCCGCGAGCAGCCGGTCACCGGTCAACAGGGCCGGATCGTTGTGGTCAGCGCCCGCGATCTCCACGAAGCGCTTGGGCCCGGCGGCCACCTCGTACACCCGCCGGCTCTGGTCGGGCGGCACGATGTCGTCACGTTCGCCAGCGACGACCAGGACCGGTACCGCGACCTCGGCCACGTGGTCGACGGTGGCGTACCGGTCGCGCAGGAACCAGTCGGGCACGACCGGGTAGTGCACGCGCGCGACCTCGGCCAGCGACACGAACGGTGAACGCAGGATCAGGGCCGCCGGCGGCGTCTCGGCCGCCAGTGCCGCGGCGACCGCCGCCCCCAGGGACTCGCCGAAGTAGACCGTCCGGCGGACGTCGCCGCGGGCGTCGAGCCAGGCCCGAGCCGCCCGCGCGTCGGCCAGGAGGCCGCGCTCGGTCGGACGGCCGGGGTTCCCGCCGTATCCCCGGTAGTCCACCAGCAGCGCCGACAGGCCGAACTGGGCCAGGGCCGACGCGAGCGGGGCGCGCCCCGACCGGTTGCCAGCGTTGCCGTGCAGGACCATCACCGCCACGGTCGCGCCGGGCACGGGCAACCACCATGCAGCCAGCCGCAGACCATCCTCGGTCGCCAGCGTGACGTCCTCGGCGCCTGCCAGCACGTCCGCCACCGACGGGAGCCGCTGGGTGGGCAGGTACACCAGACGCCGCTGGCCGAGCCAGGCGGCACCGACGAACGCGGCCGCCGCCCCGAGCAGCCCGCCGATCACCCCCATGTCAAGCGACCCTAACGGCGCGAGGCGAGCCGGCGTGGTCCGTCCACCACGCACCTTGTGTTCGCCGCGCCCGACTGCAAGCGTGGAGTCATTCGTGACGACAAGGAGCTTGCATGCCCTGGGATCTCACCATCGAACTCCCCAACCAGCCGGGCACGCTGGCGGACGTGGCCGAACAGTTGGCCGCCGCCCGCATCAACATCGAAGGGGTCGCCGCCGTCCCGGTCGGTGCGCACTCCGAGGTCCACTTCCTCGTCGATGAACCGGGCGAAGCACGTCAGGTCCTGGAGGAGTCCGGGATCCCGGTGCTCCACGACCGGGAGGTGCTGGTCATCGACTGCCCCGACCGGCCCGGCGAGCTGGCTGCGCGCGCTCGCGCACTGGGCAACGCCGGGATCAACATCGACATCCTCTACATCGCGACCCGAACCCGACTGGTCATCGGTGTGGTCAACGTCACCGAAGCAGCAGCGGCGCTGCCGGACGCCTGAGCTGCCGTCCCCGGCCCCGACCCCGAGCCTGACCGACGGGGCTTCTGGCGGGCCGACGCGATCAGGCCGCTTCGGGATCACCGCAGCAGGCCGTGCGGGTCGGTGCGCAGCGGCCGGGCGCGGTCGGGGCGGCTGCCCGGGCTCGGCTGGTAGTCGGGGGCGCCGATGGCGGTGACCAGCATCGGCTCGGCGTCGGTCCCGAACGTGCGCCGGACCTCGTCGTCGTAGAACGTCAGGCCGGTGCCGCCAGCGCCGAGCGCGAAGGACGCGAGCTGCAGCCGCCCCGCCGCGATCCCGGCTTCGAGCTGCACGACGCGGTAGGCGCGTGCTCCTCCGGCCTCCAGGAGCGGATCGAGCGTGGCGCTGTGGAAGGTGGTGAAGGCAGAGGAGCCGCCCAGCGGCTGGTCGAGGCAGAGGTGCGCCGTGCGCCTGCGGTCGATGTCGACCGGGAGGCGCTCGAGCCCCGCGGCGGTCCAGCGGTAGGCGCCCGCGTCGACGCCGGTGACGGCGTGGACGGCCACCAGGTGCTCTGCCCACCCGGCACCGGCGTCGGCCGTGTCGCGTCGGGGCGGCCGCGCCGCGACCGTCAGCCCGAAGTCCAGCAGGTCGCGGGGGACGTCCGCGTCCAGGTCGAAGCGTCGGGTCGATCCGCGGCGCAGGATCACCTCCTCCACCGTCCCTACGGCGGTGTCGGGGACACCCGGCGTCGCGGACGCAAGCTCGGGGGCGCGCTGGCTCAGGTGGCGACGCCAGTCGCTGACCGCTTCGCGGTCGGCGAGATCGCCGGCGTGGTGGGCCGCGAGTGCGTCGGGTTCGGGGATCTCCTCGCGCGACAGCGGCGTGACCGCGTGTTCGACGAGCGCCAGCTCGCGGTCGGGTGCGCTCCGATCTCCGTGCGGACCGACCGGCACGACGGCGAGCGGCAGCTCCGTGAAGGGTGTGGGCGGACCCAGTCCGAGCAGGTGGCTGACCCGCTCGTCGACGAAGCCGGTCACGACCTGCAGCGGCCACCCGGCCGCGCCGGTCGCCACGGTTGCGTTGGACAGGATGGTGCCGGCGTCCCAGAACAGGTGGCGGTACCCGCGCGCCCCGTACTTCCAGGTGGTGCGCCACGGGATGCCGGTAAGGACCAGGCTGAGCGGGGCGCGGGCCACCTCGTCGGAGGCTGCAGCGCGTGACAGGGCGCCGCGGACGTCGCCGTCGCGGAGCCGGTGCAGCGCGAATGCGATCGGTTCGAGGTGGTACAGCCCCGCGGGCAGGCCCGGCAGGTCCGCGCAGGCGACGTACACCTCGATCGGGTACAGCGCGCCGGCTGACGGGGCAGCGCGGAACGCCACCGTCTGCTCGGGGAACCGCATCGTCCTGGTGACGCCGGCGGACAGGAACAGCAGCCGAGCCAGCGCACGTACATCGACGGGGCGTGGCTCGGGTGCAGCCTGGCCGGCCAGCACCGCTGCGGCACCGAACTCCGGCTCGTCCCAGTCGACCGGGAGGGCAGTCGGCTCGAGCTGCGGGTACCGCTTGGCGGGCAGCGGCCGATTCGACGGATCCATGCGCCGGGCACCGGAGTGCACGCTGACCGGGGAATGCTTGGTGCGGTCGTGGAAGTCCCGTGCCACGTCTGCGCTCATGGCCAGACCGTAGTCGCACGATGTCTCACTCCAGCGATGTCGCAGCAGGTCGACGCCGGCTGCTAGACCAGCGCCGTGCCGACCGAGCCCCGCCCCGCCGCCCCCGCGTCGCTCGTTCCGGCACTGACGTTCCTCAGCGCGGTGCGTCTTGTGACCAACACGGGTTACCGGTTCCTGTACCCGTTCCTTCCGGTGGTGGCCCGCGGGCTGGGCGTCTCGCTGGAACGCGCCGGGCTGTTGATCTCCGGCTTGTCGCTGGCGGGCCTGACCACCCCTGCGGTGGCCGCGCTCAACGCCCGGAGAGGCGAACGTCATCGTCGACTCGCCACGGTGGGGCTGCTTGCGTTCGCAGCCGGGGCTGCTCTGGCGGCGGCGACCACCGTGTACGTGGCGGTGCTGGCAGGCTTCGTGCTGCTCGGAGCCGCGAAGCCGGTCTACGACGTGGCCGCCCACTCCTACCTCGCTGAACGCACCCCGTACGCGCGACGCGCCCGGATCCTGGCTGTCATCGAGCTGACCTGGGCAGGGGCGCTGCTGATCGGCGCACCGGCGACGGGATGGCTGATCCACCGGGCGGGTTGGCGTGCGCCGCTGTGGGTGTTCGCCGCACTGGGAGGCCTCTCGCTGGTGGCCGTCCCGTGGGCGCTGGACCCGGACCGCCCGGAAGCCGAGCCCGGGACCCGGACCGCCCTGATCCTGGATCGCAGCAGCGTCGCGCTGCTGGTCGTCACCACGCTGTTCAGCTACGGCGCCGAGGTCACGTTCGTGGTGTTCGGGGCGTGGCTGGAGCGCGACTTCGGCGTGTCCGTGCTCGGGCTCGGGGCGTTGTCGACGCTGATCGGAGTGGCCGAGCTGCTGGGGTCGAGCGGCGTGGTCGCCTTCGGCGACCGGATCGGGAAGCGCCCCTCGGTCACGTGGGGTCTGCTCCTGGCGATCGTGGGGTTCGCGGCTCTTCCGTTGACCGACGACCTGGCCCCCGGTCTGGCCGCACTGGCGCTGGCGCTGTTCGGATTCGAGTTCACGATCGTGTCGGCGATCCCGCTGGCGAGCGAGGCTCATCCCCAGGCACGCAGCCGCTACCTCGCCCTGATGGTCGCCGCGATCTCGCTGCCGCGGGCGGTTGCGGCCGCCACCGGCCCGGCGCTGTTCACGCGTGTGGGGCTGGCCGGGAACGCCGCAGTCGCGGTCGGCGCCAACCTGGCTGCCCTGATGGTGCTGCGCCGGTTCGTTGCCGACCGCCCCCCCGAGGGTGGCGACGGGACGTGAGCCGCCCGGGCTCGGTGACGTGCCGGGTGTGCGACGTGTCAGACGTGTTCGGTGTCGCGCGGGTCGCGGAGCTCGCCGAACTCCAGCAGTCGGGTCACGTCGGCCGGTGAGATGATCCCGATGATCTCGCCGCCGTCGACCACGATGACCCGCCCGTCCGCGCAGCCGCGCATGCGTGGAAGCACGCTGGTCAGGGTCTCGTCAGGGTCGGCGGTGGGGACGTCGCCGGGGTCACACGCGACCGTGCGGATCGACGTCCGTCCACGTTCCTCGGCAGGGACACGCTTGACCCGCCGCAACGTGACGATGCCCGCGGGGCGCCCCTCCTCGTCGACCATCGGGAAGGTGGAGTGGCGGTGTGCGAAGACGTAGTCGTCGAGGAACCGCTGGACGTTCAGGCTGCGCGGCACCACGACCGGGTCGGCCGTCATCGCATCCCGCACCGTGAGGCCCCCCAGGGCTCCCCGCAGCCGGGCGTGTTGCTCCTCACTGCCGGCCGCGGTGATCAGGAACCAGCCGATCAGCATCAGCCAAAGGCCTCCGATCCCCAACCCGAACGCGAACTCTGCGAGCCCGAGCGCGATCAACGCCCACCCGAAGGCCTTCCCGGCACGTGCGGCGGTGATGGTGGCGCTGAGACGGTCCCGACGGCGACGCCACAGGAACGCGCGGAGGATGCGGCCGCCGTCCAGCGGCGCCGCCGGGACCAGGTTGAAGATCGCCAGCGCGACGTTGATCGCCGACAGCCACGAGAAGACGCCGCCGACGATGCCAGCTTCCCCCATCCCGACCAGGACGAACACGACGAAGAACACGACAGCGACGATGATGCTGACCAGCGGACCGACCCCCGCGATGCGCAGCTCCGCACCCGGATCGGCTGCCTCACCACCGAGGCGAGCCACACCGCCGAACAGCCACAGCGTGATGCCCTCCACTTCCAACCCGTTGCGCTGCGCGACGATCGCATGTGCGACCTCGTGAGCCAGCAGCGACAGGAAGAACAGGACGGCGGCGACCCCTCCGGCCACCACGTACGTGACGGTGGACTGCTCCGGGTACGCCGCCGGGAACCGCCCGGCGGACAGGACGAACCAGATCAACGCGAAGATGGCGAGCACGCTCCAGTTGATCCCGACCGCGACGCCCGCGATGCGACCCAGCCGCAGGCTCTCCTCCATCGCTCCTCCCACGAGCGGGTGCAGCAACCCTACGGTAAGGCAGCTCGATCGCAGGCACGACGGACGGTCGGGGCGTCCCGTCGAGAGGGAGGGTGGTCCCCGTACCGTGGAAGCACGAACGAGGAGAGCGCATGCGGATCGACGACTACGAGTACGGACGCATCGTCATCGACGGCCGCGAGGAGCGCAACGACGTGATCCTCGTCGACGGCACGGTGCACGCCAACTGGTGGCGCGACGAGGGCCACCGCCTGCAGGTCGACGACCTCCAGCCGGTGCTGGACGCCGAACCCGATCTGCTGGTGGTCGGGACCGGCACGGCAGGCAACATGCGACCCGCCTCGGAGCTGGAAGGCCAGCTGCGGTCACGCGGGATCGACGTCGAGGCGATGCCCTCACCACAGGCGGTCAGCCGCTACAACGAGCTGTTGCGGGCCGGCGACCGCGATGTCGCGCTGGCCATCCACCTGACCTGCTAGCGGCTACGACACGACCTTGAGGTGGCCGCCGGCCGGCTCGAAGATGGACTGGTGACCGTCTTCCCAGGTCACCTCGATCTTCAGCGGGTCCTGCTGCAGGACCTCGTTCACCGTGCCGCGGCGTGGGGGGACACCAACCTTGTTCGACGGGATCTCGATCGTGTCGCCGGCGTGGACCTCCATCGCGTTCCCTCCTGACGGCCAGTCGGGTTCGGCTGCCGTTCACCGTACTGCGGAGCGGAGTGGTGAACCAGACGCCAATGCATCGTCCGGCCAGCCTCGTCCCGGTCGTGGTCGACGGCGCGTCCCTCCCGATCGATCGCGGGCGCACCGACCGGCCCGCCCGACCGTGCCGCCAGCCCGCTGGGCTCGCGACTAGGTTCGTCAGGCGATGGGCAACGCGGCGCTCCACGACCATCGCCTCGACGCCCGGACGAGCGTCACGGGGCACAGTCGGTGGTGACCCGGGTGACGTTCCTGGGCACCGGCGCCAGCGGCGGCACACCGGGGTCAGGGCGGTCGCGGCGGGGAGAGAGCTCAGCGCTGGCCGTGGCCGGCGACGTCTCGGTCATGATCGACGTGACCAACCACTTCGACGAGCAGAGCGAGCTGGTCGACCGCCTCGATGCCGTCCTGGTCACCCACGCGCACCGGGACGCCTCGGGCGGGATCCCGGCTCTGGACCGCTGGCTCGACGACCACAGGCAGGCGCCGGTGCCGGTGCTCGCGAGCCCGGAGGCGGTCGGCGTGCTCCGCGAGCGTCGCGCGGACCTCGGCCTCTGCGATCTCCAGCCGGTGCATCCGGGCCAGCGCCGCAACGTCGGTCCCTGGCGCATCACCGCCGTGGAGGTACCCCACGCCCGCGATCAGCGCTTCCGGACGTTCGCCTGGCGCCTCCAGCGCGACGACACGGTGTTGGTGTACGCATCGGACGTCGCCGAGCTGACCGAGGACCTGGCCGAGGCGACGCGCGGCGCTGATCTGCTGGCACTCGACGGGGCGATGTACGGCCGGAGCCTGTTCAGCCACCTGCGCATCGACGAAGCCCTCCCGGTGGTGTGCAGATGGGACGTCGACCGGATCCTGCTGACACAGATCGGCCGGACCGCCCCGGCCCACGACGAACTGGTCGAGGTCGCCGCGGCGCTGTGCGAGCGTGCGGCCCCGGCGTACGACGGGCTGACCGTGGAGCTGTGACGCCAGCCGGCGTGCCCGGCGACGGGCCGGTGACGCGCTGGCGACGTGAGTTTCGCTGGGTTACCGCTGCTGCCAGGGACCGGTGGGACGCTCTGCCGGTCCCTCACCGCCGCCCTGCTGCCCCGGGCCGGTCGGCGCCTGCGCCGGCTCACGGCCGGCTTCCCGGCGCGACCCTCCCCCGGACGAACCGCGGCGAGCGATCGGGCCGTACCGCAGCGACAGGATCACCAACGCGATCGCCCCGAGCATCAGGCCGAAGTCACGCAGAGCGATGTCCCAGTACTCACCCTCGGTGAACCCCACGATGACGAGGTTGGTGACGATCGTGCCGAGCCAGATGGCGACCAGCCCGCCCCCGATGCTGGGCGCGACGGCGACGGTCAGGCCGGCGAGGATCTCCACCACCCCAACCGCCATCATGATCTGCACATCGGTTCCGGGCAGGGTGTCCGCGACCCCCTGCCAGAGGTACTTCTCCCAATCCACCATGAGGTTGAAGAACTTGTCCAGGCCGAAGAGGATCGGGGCGACCGTGAAGCCCACCCGCAGCAGCGTGAAGGCGGCGAACCCGGGGTCTCGGAGGTCCTGCGCACCGACGTTCGATCGAGATGCCATGCCAACCTCTCGATAAAAACTAGGTACGTTTACTTTATCGGAGGTGCGATCGGAGCACAAGGTCGGTGATGTGGGAGGTGTTCCGTGTCCGGATCGACGTTCGAAGCGCAGTTGGCTGCCCTGTGCGTCCTCGATGAGTCCACCCGCCGGCGGCTGTACAGCTACGTCGCCGTCCAGGACGAGCCCGTGACCCGCGACCACGTCAGCGCCTCGCTCGGCATCGACCGTTCACTGGTCGCCTACCACCTCGACAAACTCGTCGAGAGTGGACTGCTCGCCGCGACGTTCGCGTATCCCGACGGCCGCGCATCACCGGGGCCCGGCCGCCCGGCCAAGCGGTACCACCCGGCCGAAGGCGAGATCGCCGTGAGCGTCCCACCGCGCGACTACCGGCTGGCCGCCGAGATCCTCGCGCGGGCTGCCGAAGCCGACGACGCCTGGGCGGCGCGTCAGGCCCTCGACGAGACGGCCGCCGACCTCGGCCGAGACCTCGCTCGCAGCGAAGACGGGGGCGCGGCGCTTGATGCGGTGCTGGAGCACCGGGGCTACCAGCCTTACCGGGAAGGTCGGGTGGTCCGCTTGCGCAACTGTCCCTTCCGCTACCTGGTGGAGCAGCACACCGACCTGGTGTGCAACATGAACCTCGCGTTCGTGTCCGGCCTCGCAGACGTCCTGGACCCCGAGGTCCAGGTGCGACGCGACCCGGCGCCGGACCGGTGCTGCGTCGCGCTGCACCGTGTTTAGACAGCGTGGTGAGCTGGGCGGCGTTCGCGGCAGAGGCTTCTGAGCTCGCCGCAACCGTGCGCGACCGCTTCGAGTCGCACGCCCACCACATCATCGGGACGATCAGGGCTGACGGGGCACCGCGCCTGAGCGGGACCGAGGTCCGCACACCGCCCCCCTCGACGTGGAGCTCGGCGCGGGGGACGCGAAGATCGCCGGGCGGCTCGTCGAGATCCCACCCGACCCCGACGAGGAAATCGCCGGCAGCTTCTTCCGCCTCGACATCGAACTGGCCAGCCTCGTGCGTGTCGAGGCAGACGAGCTCGTCGTCACCACGTGGCGCCCCGACCGCGGACTCCGCGAGACGCGGCGGAGATGAGCTGCGTCGGGTGCCGCTTCCCGTCCGGCTCAGTCGACCGAGCGCCGTTGCACCGGCGTGGATGGCTTCGATCCTGCGCCAACGACCAGCCCGTCAAGCAACCGCCGGGTCGCCGCGGCGATGCTGTCCACTGTCTGCTCGAAGACCGCCTCGTTGGCCGCCGACGGCGTTCGGTACCCGCTGATCTTCCGCACGTACTGCAGCGCAGCATCCCGCACTTCGACGTCGGTTGCCGGTGGGTTGGCCCCGCGGAGTCGCTGGATGCTTCGGCACACGCCGGGGACCCTACGCGCAGACGCAGCCACGGTCCACCGGACACGGGCGGAGCGATGACCGAGCGCGCAGGTCCACTGACGCGGCGTCCATCCGGCGAGGATCCACGACGCCCCGACGCACGCCATCGCAACAAGTGCAAGTCGGTCACGGCGTCAGCACGACCTTCACGCAATCGTCCTTGTCGTTGCGGAACAGGTCGTAGCCGTCAGCAGCGTCGTCGAGTCGCATCCGGTGGGTGATGACGAAGGTCGGGTCGATCTCGCCGTTTTCGATCCGCTCCAGCAGCGGACGCATGTAGCGCTGCACGTGACACTGGCCGGAACGGATCGTCAACGACCGGTTCATGACCGCGCCCATCGGGAACTTGTCGATGAACCCGCCGTAGACGCCCATCACGGAGACCGTGCCGCCGTTGCGGCAGCTGAAGATCGCCTCGCGGAGCGCGTGCGGCCGGCCGGTCTCCATCCGGGTCAGGTGCTTGGCCTTGTCGTACGCGCGGACGGGAGTCGACGGGTGGTGTGCCTCCATGCCGACCGCGTCGATGCAGGCGTCTGGACCGCGCCCGGCCGTGATCTGCTTCAACGCGTCGAGGACGTCGCTCTCCTCGTAGTTGATCGTCTCCGCCCCGGTGTGCTGGCGGGCCATCTCCAGGCGCGCGGGGACCCGGTCGATGGCGATCACCCGCTCGGCTCCCAGCAGGAGGGCGCTCGCGATGGCGAACTGGCCAACCGGTCCCGCGCCCCAGACCGCGACCACGTCGCCGGGCTGGATGTCGCACAGCTCCGCCCCCATGTAGCCGGTCGGCAGGATGTCGGTCAGGAACAGGACCTGCTCGTCGGTCAGGTCGCTGTCGATCCTCAGCGGTCCGACGTCGGCGAAGGGCACTCGCACGTACTCCGCCTGCCCTCCGGCGTACCCGCCCAGCATGTGCGAGTAGCCGAAGATCCCAGCGGGCGAGTCGCCCCAGACCTTCTCGGCCAGGCCTGCGTTGGGGTTGGAGTTTTCGCACAGCGAGTACAGCTGGCGCTCGCAGGCGTTGCAGCGGCCGCATGCGATCGGGAACGGAACGACCACGCGGTCGCCCACCTCGAGGCTGGTCACGCCCGACCCGAGTTCGACGACCTCGCCCATGAACTCGTGACCCAGGATGTCGCCCTTGCGCATGCTCGGGATGTACCCGTCGTAGATGTGGAGGTCCGAGCCGCAGATCGCGGTCGACGTGACGCGCACGATCGCGTCCCGCTCGTTGAGGATCCTGGGGTCGGGGACGTCCTGAACCTCCACGTCGTGGACCCCCATCCAACAGGTCGCTCTCACGGTGAGCTCCTTCGGTCTGTCGGGTTCGCGACGGCGGCTACGCCGGTGGTCGCGCCGGAGGCTGCCGCCACTGCCGTTGTGTGCGTGTGCCGTCAGGGCTGCCGTCCGAGCGCACGACCTCGCCGGCCTCCAGGATCTGCTTCAAGCGGCGCAGAGCGTCCTTGACCTGCTGCTCGGGGTGTTCCCCAGCGACCTTGGCCAGCGCACGGCCGACCTCGCCACCCGGCGTGGCGACCTCCAGATCGACGGTCACCTCTGTGCCAGCCCCGCCCGGCGCCGGCTTGAACTGGACGGCCCCGGCGTTGTCGACGTCGGCGGCTTCCAGCGAGCGCCACGCGATCAGCTCGTTGGGGGTGTCCTGCACGATCTCGGCGTCCCATTCGACCGTGGTTCCGGCCGGTCCGCGTGCGACCCAGTGGGATCGCCCGCCTGCGGTCACATCGACCGACTCGAGGTGGAACATGAACCGTGGGAGGTTGTCCAGGTCGCGCCAGTAGCGGTAGACGTCCTCCGGCGGACGGTTGATCGTGATCGCAGTGGTCGACCGCATCACCCGATCCGCACCGTCTGACGCGCGACCGGCCCGGACGCTCGCGATCAGATCGACCACCGCCACCCCGGCGACCGCCGCGATCGCCATCGTGACCCGTCGTCGTCTGCTGTCGGGTGACCTCAGCGCCGCACCCAGGAACATGAGGTGCGTGACGTCGCCTGCCACACGCGCCCACAGCCAACCGTCCGGCTGGTCGCTCGCGAGGATCCCGGTGCCGACCGAGAGCTCCTGTAGCCCCACACCACGCATCACAGCGCCGCTGCGGTGAGTGGGCGCGATGCCGACGAGCCGGTCGACGGCTCCCGGCGCGACGACCTGCGCGGTCCCCAGACCGACGCTGAACCACCCCAACGCAGCTGGGAGGCGACCATCGCCACGGTCGCGACCCTGGTCGTCTGGACCCGCCCGCCGGCCGGTCGACGGCTGCATGGCTGCGCTCCTTGGGGGCAGTGTCGCCTACGGCGTCCAGTTGATCACGAGCCGCCCGTCTGCCTCCTGGACGTCTGTCCCCATCGCCGCGCAGGCGGTCGTGAACCGGTCGGTGATCCACTGCGCCTCGTCGGGGTCGGCCAGGCGGGTGAAGCAGTAGTCCAGCGCCAACGGGACCGCCTCGAGCCGGACGGGGCGCGACCCGTCGAGCGTCACGAGCCACAACAGCCCCAGGTCGTTGCGGAGCGTGGCGTCGACCGCGTAGTCGTCGATGAAGTCGCCCAGGTCGTACAGGGCCGGGATCGGCGCCCCGCCGCGCCCCCCCAGCACCCGCACGCCGTGGAAGACGTGAGCGGAGTGACCAGCGATGAGATCCACGCCGCTGGCCGCCAGCGTCTCAGCCGCTTCGACGACATGGGGCACCGGCTGGGCGGTCATGTTCGGTCCCCAGTGCGGCGTGAGCAACACGACGTCGGCGTCGACCGCGTCGATCGCGTCACCTACCCACTGCGGCACCCCGCGCGCGAGGTCCGCGAACGCGATGCCGGGCCGATCCGGTTCGGCCGCGAAATCCTCCGGGTGGTCGGAGATGCCCAAGACACCCAACCGCAGGCCGTTGTGCTCCACCACCACGGCAGCGCGGGCCCGGCCGAGATCTTCACCCGCACCCACCCATGCGATGCCCGCGCGGTCGAGGTGCGCGAAGGTGTCCAGCAGCGCCTCTTCGCCGAAGTCCAACGCGTGGTTGTTCCCCAACGTGACGACGTCCACGCCGAGCAGCGACAGCGCCTCCACGGCGTGGGGCGGGGCGCGGAAGAAGAACGGTTTGCGTGGGTCGGGCCACGGTGAGCCACGGTCGGAGATGCAGCACTCGAGATTGAGGGCGAGGATGTCGGCTTCGTTGCAGACCGCGACCACGGCCGCGTCGAACAGCTCGCTCGGCTCGACCTCAGCCAGCCGTTCGGCGACCTTCCGGCCGAGCATGGTGTCGCCCGCCAGCCCGATCGTGGTCATCGGCACCCTCCCTACACCCGCGACCGTACGGCGCGTGGAGGCCGTGGCGGGCGCTGCACCGGTCCGAGCGGGTGGTCGGTGTCGAGGGCCGGTGACCGCCCGGTTGCGGAACCGGTCGGCGTCGTCTTGCTTAGGAGGCGAGGAGACAGGAGCACGAACCGTGGCCGACGCTGACCGCTTCACGCCCGACGAGGCGCCGCCGACCGACGGCAAGGACCAGACCAGTCAGCCCGACGCCGAACAGACGCCTGCGCAGCGTTTCCTCGACGGCGACAAGCCGCCTCAGGAGGAGGTCGAGCACCCGACGCGACTGATGCGCATCGCGCACATGGTGCGCAGCATGCTCGACGAGGTCCGCACCACCGAGCTCGACGAGGCCGGCCGTGAACGCCTCGCGGAGATCCACGACCAGGCGATCGCGTCGCTGAAGGAGATCGTGTCGGAGGATCTGGGCGCGGAGCTGGAGGAGATGAACCTGCTCCCCGACGGGACACCCAGTGGCTCGGAGCTGCGGGTGGCCCAGGCGCAGCTGGCCGGCTGGCTGGAGGGCCTGTTCCGCGGTATCCAGGCGAGCATGGCCACCGAGCAGCAGCTGCAGCAGTTGGCACAGTTCCAGCGCCGGCAAGCGATCGAAGGGGGCGGCCGCCAGGGCGGCGCCGGGCAGTACCTGTAGCGGTCGCTGTCGCGGTCGCGCCGAGAGCAAGCGGCCGCCCCGTCGATACCCAGGAGGATCCCGTGCCCGACGTGCACCAGTTCGACCCGCGCGAGGACATCCGTGAGGACGAGGTGTACGTCGTCGCCCGCTGCGTGTGCGGCTGGGAGGGGAACGCCTTCCCGCAGTCGGAGCAGGGGTACGAGGACGCCGAGGTGGAGTTCGTCCACCACCAGGACGCCTCGCGTCACGGACTGACCTGACGGTCGGGGGTCGTCGGTTACGTCCGTGGATCTGTTCGGTGGGAGCAGCAACATTGTCGCCTGTGATGTCGTTCTGATAGGACTCGCGGTCCTGCGACAGGTACAGGTCGCCGTAGGTGCTGCTCTCGGGCTCGCGTAGCCGGGTGACAGCAGCGACCGGCTTTGCGTCATGGACCAGGTCGGCGGGCTACGGCGACCTACCTGCCGGCGTCCTCCCGCACCACGGCCGTCGCCTCCATCTCCTCCGGCGAGGACAGGATCTTCAGCGACCGGTACTCCGAGGCACGCCGCAGCTGATCCACGCCCCGTTCGAACTCGCGCCGCTGGCGTTGCAGGGCGTCGCGGCCGACGCGGCGGTCGCCGCGGCGCTCGTCCCGGGCGACACAGACCTCGAACGGCAGGTCGAACACCACCGCGACCGCGGGCACGTCGTACTTGGCGGCCAAGCCCAGGTAGCGCCGACGCTGATCGCGGGTCAGGTTCGTGGCGTCGACGACCGTCAGACGGCGGCGCTTCAACCGCTTATCCAGGATGAAGGTCACCAGCGAGAACGCGTCACCGGTGGCGCTCTGGTCCGTGGGGTCGTCGGCGACCAGGGCCCGGCAGCGGTCGGAGGAGACGATCTCGGTCGCAGTGAAGTGTCGCTCGGCGAACGTCGACTTCCCGCACCCGGCGATCCCGACGAGCAGGATCACCGACGGGTCGGGGACCCGCAGAACCGCGGCCGCTTGCGGCGCGCGTGACGGTCCCGAGGCGTCAGCGTCCGCCGTCACGCGGCCGCGACAGCGTCGAGGAGCGGGCCCAGGTTGGCGCCCCGCGCCGGATGACGCAGCTTGGCCAGCGCCTCCTGCTCGAGCTGGCGGATCCGCTCGCGGCTCAGCCCGTACTCCTGGGCGATCTCGTCCAGGGTGCGTGTGTCGCCGTCCACGAAGCCGTACCGCAGCTCGAGGATGGCGCGCTCGCGCTCGGTCAGGCCGGTCAGGGCCCGGGCGAGGCGGGCGCGAGCGTCACCCGCCGAGGCGGTGCGCTCGGGGTCGGCCGTGTCGGTGTCGGGCACGAGGTCTCCCATGCTGGCATCGCCGTCCTCACCGACGGGGCGGTCCAGCGAGGTCAGGTCCTGCAGGACCTCGCGGACGTCGCCGATCCGGCCGACATCGATCGAGGTCCGTCCCGAGATCTCCTCGTCGGTGGGGTCGCGGCCGAGCTCGTTGCGCAGGTCGATCTCGGCGCGGCGCAGCTTGGCCGACAGCTCCCACACGTGGGCCGGAACCCGGATGGTGCGGGCCTTGTCCGCGAACCCGCGTTGCAGCGCCTGACGGATCCACCACACCGCGTACGTGGAGAACTTGTAGCCCTTGGTGTGGTCGAATTTCTCGACGGCGCGGATCAGGCCGAGGTTGCCCTCCTGGATCAGCTCGATGAAGTCGATCCCGCGACCGATCCACTTCTTGGCCTGCGGCACGACCAGTCGGAGGTTGGCGCGGACCATGTGTTCCTTGGCGCGTTCCCCGTCACGGCGGATCGCCTGCAGCCGGGCACGCTGGCGGGGGGAAAGACGGCGGGCGCCGTGCAGCATCGCGGCGGCGGCGAGGCCCGCCTGGTACCGCTTGGCGAGGTCCTGCTCACGCTCGGCGTCGAGCAGCTGAGTCCGCCCGGCCAGGTCCAGGTACTGGCGGACCGGATCGCCCGACATCGACATCCGGACCTCACCCGAGGGCTCCTCGTCCCCCGAGACGTCGTCGACGACCTCGACGTCGCGGTCGCGTGCCAACGCCACGACCTCGTCCGCCCAGGACCCGTCCGCGTCCAGCGCGGAGCGCACCTCCTCGAGTTCGGACACCAGGAGGTAGCCGCGCTCAGCGGCGCGGTCGAGCAGCTCGACGACGGCGGCGTCGGACGCCACCAGCTCGGTGACAGGCACGGCGCGTCCCTTCGCTGTCGTGCGGCCACCCCCGGTTGTCGGCACAGGGGTGGACATCCTGTAACGCTTCACGCGCCCCGCATCATCCCGCTGCGGAGCGCCGCCCGGCCGCGCCGTACTCGCCGACCACGGCGTCGGACAGCGCAGGCCACGCGTCGACCGCCCACGGCCCGAACTCGCGGTCGACCAAGCAGGCACACGCCAGCCCGGCCTCGGGATCGACCCACAGGAACGAACCACTGCGGCCGAAGTGTCCGAACGTCGCTGAGGAGTTGGAGGTTCCCGTCCAGTGCGGGTGCTTGTCATCGCGTCGCTCGAACCCCAGCCCCCAGTCGTTGGGGTCCTGGCGTCCGAACCCCGGCAGCACACCCGACCGGCCGGGGTACGCCACGCTGGTGGCACGGGCGAACAGGTCGCGGTCGACCAGGGTGGGGGCGAGCAGCTCGCGGCCGAGCGCCAGCAGGTCGGACAGCGGTCCCCGTTTGCCATGCGCGGGAGAGCCGGCCACGACGGTTGCGTCCATCTGCAGCGGCTTGAGGACGTTGTCAGCCACGAGCTCGTCGAACGACATGCCGGTGCGGTCGCTCAGCACCCGTCCCAACACCTCGAACCCCGCGCTCGAGTAGATGCGCCGCTCCCCTGGCCGGGCGACCGGATCCTCGCCGCGGAGCGGCAGACCGGACGTGTGCGCCAGCAGGTGCGCGACCGTCGCGCCTTCCGGTCCGGCGGGATCATCGAGACCGATGGCGCCCTGGTCGACGACGATCAGGACGGTGTAGGCGGTCAGCAGCTTGGTGACCGACGCCCACGGGAACACCTGTCCGCTCGGGCCGACCGTCTCCAGGGCAGCGTCGGCGTTCGTGACGCCGACCGCGGCCTCGCCGACCGGCCAGTCGCGGACCCGATCGAGCGCTCCCATCCCGTCAGCCGGCGACGCGACCCGCGATCTCGTCTTCGTACCCGGGGAAGTACCCTGGGATGTCCGACAGCGCGAAGCTGCTCAGGATCGACTCCTTCGGTTCGCGCTCCAGCAGGAACCGCACCGACTCGCGCACCAGGTCCTGCAGCGCGACGTCCCCGGCGCCCAACTGTTCGGCGTAGCCGTCGGGGACGGTCACCTCGTGTTCGGATCGGCCGGCGTCGTCCTCGATCTCGACCCGGAAGAGCCGGTTGCCGGCCGGGGTCACCTCGATCTTCGCCATGGTGGTCCTCCTGTCACTGGCGACCGTAACGCCTGCGCTGGTCGGCCGCGCCGGTCGTGTGCCCGCGCCGGTGCACCCACCCGGCTGCCCCGAGCCCCGACGCGTTGATCGCCCAGTGTCCCAGCGCCGGGGCGACGAGCGAGGCGCTCCCCAGCCGTAGCACGCACAGGGCCACCCCGCCAACGGTCGTCACGACGACCGCACCGGCGACCCCCAACACGGTCCGGGTGGGGTCGGTGATGCGGTTGGTGCGCAGCGTCGGGATGGTCGGGCCGATGTGCCACAAGCCGAACGCGACGCTGGATGCCACGACCGCCCCGGTGGTACCCAGCGGGCCGACGAACGCGGCGAGGAGCACGCCCCGGAAGGCGACTTCCTCCAACATGACGGTCCCCAACGGGATGCGCACGACGATGTGCCACGCCAACGTCGGCGGGCTCATGTCGGCGGCGCGCTGATCGGCGAGCGCGCGGCGGATCGACGGGCGCCGGCGTGACAGGCCGACCAGCATGGCGAACGCCGCGGCCACTGCGGCTGCGATCCCCAGGCCGGCCGCCACCCCCGCAGCCGGGTCGTCGCCCACGATCGACGCCGGTGTGAGCCCGGTCGCCACCGCCGCCGCCGCCAGCCCGGCGGTGACGACGAGGTTGGTCGGCACGTACCAGCGCTCAGCAACAGGCGCGAGGTTCAGCACGGTGTTGTACGCCACCAGCGCAGCAGCCACGAGCACCGGAGCGAGCATCCCGGCAGACGATACGGGCCCCGCGACGGGCGACGCGGGACCGGCCACGCCTTCGGCCTGGGTCGCTACCGTCGTGCTGGATCACCACGCGCCACGAACGACCGGGGCGGCGATGACCGAGGACACGCTCGACAGCCGGGCGCACCCGCTGGACGACGCCGCCGTCGAAGCGCTGGCAGAGCGGCTCGCGGGTTCGCGCTACGTGCTCGTCGGGGAGGCCACGCACGGCACCCACGAGTTCTACGAGCTGCGCGCCGACCTCACCCGGCGACTGATCGCCGACCACGGCTTCCACGCGGTGGCGCTGGAGGCGGACTGGCCTGACGCGGCCCGGCTCGACGGGTACGTCCGTCACCGCTCCGACGACGCCGACCCGCGAGCGGCCCTCGGCGACTTCACCCGGTTCCCGACGTGGATGTGGCGCAACACGGTGGTCGCCGGATTCGCTGCGTGGCTCCGCGAGCACAACGCGGGTCGCGACGTCCCAACCGGCATCTATGGGATCGATCTGTACAGCTTGTTCACGTCGATCGACGAGGTGTTGCGCTACCTCGACGCGGTCGACCCCGAGGCCGCGGAGCGGGCCCGTCTCCGCTACGGCTGCTTCGACCACGTCGGGGTGGACGGTCAGCGGTACGGGCACGCGACCGCGGTGGCGGGCCAGGAACCGTGCGAGGCCGACGTCGTCGAGCAGCTCGTGGAGCTGCGCCGCGAGGCTGACGTCTACGTCGGTTCCGACGGGCAGCTGCGCGAAGACGCCTTCTTCGATGCCGAGCAGAACGCGCGCCTGGTGGCCGACGCCGAGCGGTACTACCGGGCGATGTTCCGCGGCCGCGACGACTCGTGGAACCTGCGCGACACGCACATGGCCGACACCGTCGACGCGTTGGCCGAACACCAAGCCAGGCGCGCAGGTGACCCTCGGATCGTGGTGTGGGCACACAACTCCCACCTCGGCGACGCCCGTGCGACCGAGATGGGCCACCGCCGCGGTCAGATCAACGTCGGGCAGCTGCTGCGCGAACGCCACCCCGGGCAGGTCACCGCAGTGGGGTTCACGACGCACCGTGGACAGGTCGCGGCGTCGCAGTGGAACGGCCCGATGCTGCGCCAACGGGTCCGTGACGCGCTGCCCGGTAGCCACGAAGCTGTCCTGCACGAGGTCGCGTCCGACCGGTTCTGGCTGGACATGCGCGACCCGCACGTGGCGGACACGTTCGGCGAGCCGCAGCTGGAACGGGCGATCGGGGTGGTCTACCGGCCGGAGACCGAGCGGATCAGCCACTACTTCAGCGCACATCTGCCGTCGCAGTTCGACGTCATGGTCCACATCGACGAGACCACCCCCTTGCAGCCCTGGACCCGACCAGTGCCTGGGAGTCGGGGAAGATCCCCGACACCTACCCGTGGGCGGTGTGACGTCGGTCGGGGCGTGGAGCGGGCGCGGGCGCCGGCGCGCCAAACGTCAGCGGGGGCAGGCGCCGGGGCGGCAGCCCGGCGCCGGCGCGCCAAACGTCAGCGGGGGCAGGCGCCGGGGCGGCAGGCCCCCGGCGCCGGGGCCGCTGCGGTCACTCCAGCCGGTCGGCGAGCTCGTCCGCCAGCTGCCGCTTGGTCATCGACGAGCGGCCGGGGATGTCGGCGTCCTGCGCCTGCTCGTACAGGTCGTCCTTGGTGTCGTGCATCAAGCCGCCCAGGGCACCTTCGCGGATGACGTCGGCGATGCGCTGCAGATCGGCGACGAACGCCTCCCGCGCAGCGTGACGGTCCTCGTCGGACGGGGCGCGCAGGATCGACGAGGGATGCACGGTGGCGGTGACCAGCGCGCCGTTGGGGCCGGGGTGAAGCTCCCCCCGCTGCCTGGTCACCCGGAACGACGACCCGAGCAGCGCCTTGGCGGCAGTGGCACCGAGCGCGACGATCACCTTGGGCTGCACCGCCTCGACCTCGGCGTCGAGCCACGGGCGGCACGCCTCGATCTCCTCGCGGTTGGGGGTCTGGTGGAGGCGCTTCCGCCCGCGCTGCTTCCACTTGAAGTGCTTCACGACGTTGGTGACGAACGTCTGCGTGCGGTCGATCCCCACCCGTTCCAACGCGCGGTCGAGCTCGCGCCCCGCGGGACCGACGAACGGAGCGCCCTCGCGATCCTCCTGGTCGCCGGGCTGCTCGCCGACGAACATGACGTCGGCGTCCCCCCCGCCGTCGCCGAACACGGTCTGGGTCGCGTCGCGGTACAAGCCGCAGCCCTTGCAGTCGGCCGCGGCCTCCTGCAGCTCGGACAGCTGGCGTGAACCAGGCACGTACGCAGCGGCGCTGGATGCTTCACCGTCCATGGCGATCTCCCTGCGACGTCGATGGCGACCCTACGGCTGCGTCGCGACAGCGACGGACCGACGTTCGGGCGGGCCGGTGACGGACAGCTGCCAAGGATGCTCAGGTTAGCGACCGTGACTCCGCGTACGATGGATGAGTTAGGCGCGGAGGACCCGAAAGGTCGCCACGGAGGGGACTAGCGCTCCGCGGTCGCCCCGGACCGATCGCCGCCGCCACCGGCCGTTGGGGCGCGTAGCGGCCCCACGATCCCCACCAGACCACCCGCGACCGTCGCCAGGATGGTCGTGAACGCCGCCGGCGCTGACACGCCCGCGGCGATCATCCACACCCAGGCCACCAGTCCGATCACGAAGTACAACGTCAGCGCCCCGACGATCATCACATACAGCCAATCCTTCAGCCGCTCCAGGCCATCACCACGTGGATCCATCACTGGCCTCCCTTCGAGCCATACCCCAAGTCGAGCATCGGCTCGGTCCGTCGTCACGCGACTGCTTCCCGGTCGGATTGCAACGCTGCCGCCAGCGCGAACGGCATCGTCGCCGCCACGGCCGCCCCGACGGCGAAGGTCGCGGGCGACCCCACGGTCCCCGCGGCGTACCCGGAGACGACCGGTCCGATCGTCTGGCCGAGGCGAGCAGCGCCGACCCACAACGCGACCACCGTGCCGCGGCTCGCCGCCGGCGCGACGCTCGTCGCGACGTCCTGCAAGCCGGGGATGAGCAGACCCTCACCTGCCCCGACCACCAACACCGCCGCCACCAGGTACGGCAGCGACGGTGCCCAGGCGACCCCCGCGTAGGCGACCGGGAAGAGCGCCGCTCCGGCGACGATCACGCGACGGCCCACGAACCGCTGGTGCAGTCGCCCAAGGAGGAGCGCAGCGACGGTCGACGTCACAGCGGGCAGCGCCAGGAGCAGCCCTCGCTGCGACGGCGTGAGGCCGAAGCCTTCCTCGGCGTAGATCGGCAGGACGGTGAGGCTCAGCCCGAAGATCAGCACGAACAACACGACCCCGACCGCCAGCACCCCCCGCACCATCCTGGTGCGCAGGTACGGCGCCGCTGCGGCGAGTTGCTGAGCGACCGTCTCGTCCCGCGTCTCGGTGGACGGGAGCCCGCGCCACGCCGCCGCGGCCGTGATCAACGCCAACGGGTACAGCGCGAACGGGGCGCGCCACCCGGCCAGGTCGACCAGCGTCCCGCCGACCGGCGGGACCAGAGCCAAGGTGACGGTCAGGACCGCAGCGTTGCGTCCGATCAGCCGGGCCCGCTGCGTGCCGTCCCAGTGGTCGCCGATGATGACGACGGCCAGGTTGATGAGACCGGCCGAACCGGCACCCTGCACGACGCGGAGCGCCACCAGGACGGTGAGTGTCGGCGAGAGCCCGGCCAACCCTCCGGCCAGCCCGTAGAGCACCAGGCACGGGACCACGATCTCGCGCCGGCCGTACCGGTCCGCCAGCACGCCGATCACCGGTGCGAGCACGATCCCCGGAGCGGTGGCACCAGCGAGCACCAGACCGGCGAGGCGGCGTGACGCCTCCAGACCGTCGAGGATCTCGGGGAGCGAGGGGGTCAGCAGCGAGTTGACCGTGATGCCGGTGATCGTGATCGACGCGACGAGCAGGAACGATGGCCGCTGTGGGTGCCGCTCGTGCCGTGCTGGTTGCTCGTCGGTGGCCGCCATGGCGCTACCGGCGCGGATCCGCCGGCTCCCCGTCGGGAACGACCGGCCCTGGACCGACGACCGACCGCAGCGTCTGGGTCTCGGGCGCACCCGGCGGACCTGGGCGCGCCCGCGATCCGAACAACGCCCCGAGCCCCACCGCAGCGAGGACCAGGACGATGACCACCGCGGCCGTGACAGCCAGGACCGTCCCCGTCCGCCGGTGGCCTGCGCCCGCCGACGTCGTTCGGATGACGACACGCGTGTCGGCATCGGGAGCACGGATCGGCGCGATCGCCACCGTGTCGTCCGCGGGGTGGTCGGTGCGGTGGCCTCCGGCGGCCAACGGCGGTTCCCCCTGGCGGACGCGGTGCAGGTCGGCGCGGAGCTCGTGGGCGGATCGGTAGCGGTCGTCGGGGTCCTTGGCCAGCGCCCGCAGCACCACCGCATCCAGCGCACGCGGCACCTCGGGAACCGCAGCGGATGGCGGGTCGGGCTGGCGGTGGACGTGCTGGTGCAGGATCCCGATCGGTTTGTCCGCGGTGAACGGTGGGCGTCCGGCGAGCATCTCGTACAGGACGCAGCCCAGGGAGTAGATGTCGGCGCGAGCGTCGACTCGCTCGCCGGTCGCCTGCTCGGGAGACAGGTACAGGACCGAGCCGAACCCGGCAGCGACCGTGGCGTCCACGTCGTCACCGGTGATGCGAGCGATCCCGAAGTCGGTGACCTTCACCGTCCCGTCGCTCGTCCACAGCACGTTGGCCGGCTTGACGTCGCGGTGCACCAGCCCCTGCTCGTGGGCAGCGGCCAGAGCACTGGCGATGGCCGACGCTGTGGCCATGGCGCGCTGGACCGGCAGACGACCGGCGTCGGCGAGCAGGTCCTTCAGCGAGGGGCCGTCGACCAGCTCCATGACGATGTACTCACCCGCGCCGCTCGAACCGGTGTCGTAGATGCGCACCACGTTGCGGTGCCCCAGCCGGGCAGCGGCGCGGGCTTCGTCCCGGAAACGCTGCACCGCACCGGGATCGCCGACCAGGTGGGGCGCCATGACCTTGACCGCGACGTCGCGGTCGAGGACGCGGTCCCGCGCGCGGTAGACGCGGCCCATCCCGCCTTGGCCGAGCACCTCCAGCAGCTCGTAGCGGTCGGCGAGCAGGTCACCAGGTCGGGTCACGGGCGTCTCGAACGTCGAGGGCGGTGGCAGGCTACGGGCGACGACCGCGGCGGTCGTGCAGCCGTGGGGTCACCGCGGCTGCGTGCCGATCCGCAACCCCACCCTGGGCACCGTCACGACCGGACCGGGGGTCGGTGGCTGCGTCGGCGTCGCCGTGGTCGGCTCGGGCTCCGGTTGCGTCTCGGGCGCCGGTTCCGTCTCCGGCGCCGGCTCCCGCTGCCGTGGCGTGCCGGGGGTCGGTGTGGCCTCCGGCTCGAGCGCCGGGGGTGGCTCTCCGGTCGCCTCCACGTCCGGTGGTGCCGGCAGGAACCGGTCGAGGCGGAAGTCCACGGTCGAGGCGATGAACCAAACAAGCAGCGCGGCGATCGCGACCACGATGAACCAGAAGATCGTCCGTTGCGTCCCGGCGGAGACGGCGTCGGGTGGTGCGACCACCACGCGGTGGCGTTCGGCGCTGCGGCGGGGCGGGCCGTGAGGGCCGACCGGGAGGGTCTCAGCCTCGCCGCGCGGCAGCAGTCGCGTCGCGTCCAGCGGGACGGCGGCGGCCACGGGCTCCTCGCCACGCTGGAGGCGGGCGAGGTCGTCGCGGAAGTCGCCGGCGTCGGCGTAGCGGTCGTCGGGGTCCTTGGCCAGCGCCCGCAGCACGACCGCATCGACGTCCGCGTCGACACCACCCACCCGCGCGGACGGGGGGCGGGGCGCCTGGTGCAGGTGCTGGGACACCACCGCCAGCGGTGAATCGCCGGCGAACGGCGGCATCCCGGTGAGCATCTCGTGGAGCACGCAGCCCAACGCGTAGATGTCCGCGCGGGCGTCGACGGGGTCGCCGCGGGCCTGCTCGGGCGCCATGTAGGGCGCCGAGCCGTACACGGCGTCGGTGACGGTCGCAGCGGCCACCGCGCGGGCGATGCCGAAATCCGTGACCTTCACGGTCCCGTCGCGCGCGATCATGATGTTGGCCGGCTTGATGTCACGGTGGACGATCCCACGGTCGTGTGCCGCGGCCAGCGCCGCGCAGACCTGGGCGGCGATCGCCACGCTGCGGCGGGGCGGTAGCGGGGCCTCATCGGCGACCAGCTGCTGCAGCGTGGGTCCGTCCACCAGCTCCATCACGATGAACTGTGTGGCGTTGTCCGAACCGGTGTCGTGGATCGCGACGATGTTGGGGTGTGTCAGCGATGCAGCGGCACGGGCTTCGCGGCCGAAGCGCTCCTGGAAGGACGCGTTCTCGGCGACCGCCGAGGACAGGACCTTGACCGCGACCGGCCGGTCGAGGAGGCGATCCTGGCCGCGGAAGACCTCGGCCATCCCGCCGCGTCCGAGCCGCGCCGTGAGCTCGTACCGCCCGCCAAGCACCTCACCCGGTTGTGCCAACGCGTCCTCCAGCTAGCGGCGGCTGTCGGTGTACGGGTACCGCAGGCGGCGTGCGGGCGCACCGGGGGCGGCGGTCAGCTGGGCCGGAGTGCCGCGAGGTCGGCTGGGCGGTCGAGATCCACGGCGAAGGCGCCATCGGGGTCCGCGCCGGCCCAGATCTCGGGGCCGGCGATCCGCGTTCCGACGGTCGACAGCGCATGGGTGACGCTCCCGGTCCCGGACGCGAGCACCCGGCCGAGACAAGCGCTTGCATCCTTGGCGTAGACGCCGGGGAACGGCTGCACGCGGCCGTCGACGAGTGGGACCACCGCCGGTTCGCCTCGCCATGCGCTGGCCAGCGCGACCAGCACCTGAGCCGAGACGAACGGCTGGTCCACCGCCGCGACCGCGACCAGCGGCGTGTCGGCCGCTTCCAGGCCCGCCACGATCCCGGCGAGCGGTCCGCGGCCCGGCGCCGCGTCGGCGACCTGCTCCCACGGCAGCGTTCCCAGCCGCCGACCGTCACCCGACGCGACGAGCACGCGGCCACACACACGCGACAGGCGCGACGCCACCCGCCGGACCAGCGGTTCACCGTCGAGCTCCAGCCACGCCTTGTCCTGGCCCATGCGGCGGCCAGCACCCCCAGCCAGGACGAGCCCTGTGAGCGCGGGAGCCGCACGCATGCCGGCGGTTGCCGGGTCATCGACCTCGCGAACGTTCGCGCGCAGACGCTCGCGTTCGTGTTGCCGCGCCGCGTCGTGGATGTACGTGCTCGTCGATCACTCCCGTATCGATAGGGAGGCGGAGCGTAGCGCCGGCCGTGATGACGACGCTGCGGTCCTCACTCGAGGGCGCTCACCTCGTAGCGGTCACCGTCGACCACGACCAGCACACCGGCGCCTTTGGAGACCGGCTCCAGCTCCTGCCCCGTCAGGCCGTACACCGCAGCCTCGTTGGTGGGGCTGTGGCCCACGATCAGCGCGCGGCCGCCGTCGTCGAGCGAGTCGAGCACGCGCCGCAGCGCGTCACCGAGGACCTTGGCCTCCTGCTCGACGAAGTCGGCTGCGACCCGCTTGAAGTCGGACAGCGCCCCGCCACCGGCCTCCTGGTAGGCCTCCTTCCAGCGATCCTCGTGGTCCGAGCGCAACCCTCGCTCCACCACCACGCCGCGATCGACCCCTTGACAGCCCGCAGCGAGGAAGCACGCCGCGGTCTGCGTGGCCCGCTGCGCGCCGGTGGACACGACCACCTCGTAGCGGTCGTGCAGGCGCCGGCCGACCTCCAGGGCGTGGCGGACCCCTTCGTCGGTGAGCACGTCACCGTCGTTGTCGGTGTGCCGTCGCAGTTCGAGTTGCTTGACCATCGCCGGTCCCTCTCTCGTCGCTCGTTGACGAGGATGGCTGCTCGACCTCGACGTGGCAGACGCCACCCTCGGTCGACCGTCGACGCGTGCGACGTGAAATGTGCCACGCCTGTCGCCGCGTGCGGTGACGTAGCGTGGAGCGGATGTCGACCAGTCAACCGACCCGCACCCAGACGCCGGCGGCCCGGACCGCTGCGCCGCTGCCACCGTCCGCGACGGTCGCCGGGTTGGTGTTGGGCGTCGTCGCCGTGTCCTCCGCGGCAGTCCTGATCCGGGTCGCTGACGCACACCCGCTGGCGATCGCGTTCTGGCGCTGCCTGGGTGGGGCGGTGGCGCTGGGTCCGTTCGCGTTGCGTGCCCGCCGGGGGGCGCCGCCACTGGAAGCGGCACAGCGCCGGCAGATCGCCGGGGCGGGCGTGCTCCTGGCGGTGCACTTCGCGCTGTGGATCACGTCGCTGGACTTCACAACCGTCGCGTCGTCGGTGACGCTGGTGACCTTGTCGCCGGTGTTCGTCGGCGTGGGTGCCGCGGCCCTCCTGCGCGAGCCCCCGACCCGACGCGCCTGGATCGGCATGGCGATCACCATGGCCGGGGCGTTGGTCATCGGCGTGGGCGACCTGTCAGACATCGCACTCGGCCGGGGCGCGCTGTTCGGTGACGTTCTGGCCTTCGGTGGGGCCATCGCCGTGGCCGGGTACCTCCTGGCGGGGCGGGCAGCGCGCCGCCGCCTCCCCGTCTCGGTGTACGCCGGCGGCGTCTACGCGGTGGCGGCCGTCATCCTGCTGCCCGCGGCCGTGGTCGCCGGCGCACGACTGACGGGGTACGGCGCCGTGACCTGGCTGGCCTTGCTGGCCCTGGTCGTCGGACCACAGCTGTTGGGCCACACGGTCTTCAACGCGCTGCTGTCGACGGTCACCGCCACGGTGGTGTCGATCGTCGTGCTCGCCGAGCCGGTCGGCGCGACCCTGCTCGCGTGGGTCTTCCTCGACGAGTTGCCCAGCGCCCTGTTCTGGGTCGGCGCCCCGCTGATCCTGGCCGGGGTCTTCACGGCGACCGCGCGCCGACGGGGCCCGGCCGCGCGCCCCGAACCGCCGCCGGCGTGAGCGCAGTAGCGTCAGCGTCACCGACCGTCTTCAGCGAGGTGGAGAGGACCGGATGTCGACCAGCAATGACCTGCACGGCACGTTGACCATCCCGGAGGGCATCCAGGCGATCCCCGCGTCATCCCGCGACGAGCTCGACGCGGCCGTCGAGGCGGTGGGAGCCCGCAAGGGCGACTGGGTCGCCGTCGATGTGAACGAGCGAATCCGGATCCTCCAGCAGCTGATCCACGACACCCTCGAAGAGGCGGAGCGCTGGGCGGACGCGGGGACCGCCGCCAAGGGCATCGACCCGGAGTCGAACTTCGCCGGTGAGGAGTGGCTGTACGGCCCGGCACTGGTCGTGCGCAACCTCCGGCTGCTGAAGCGGGCGCTGCAGGACATCGCCGAGCACGGCCGGCCGCAGCTGCCCGGCGAGCCCGACACCCGTCACGACGGCCAGGTGGTCGCCCCCGTTTTCCCCACCGACGTGATCGACCGGCTGCTGTTCCTGGGTTTCACCGCCGAGGTGTGGATGCAGCCCGACGTGACGCTCGAGGGCCTGCCCGACAGCCAGGCGGTGATCTACCAGCCGGGCCACCACCACGACGGCAAGGTGGCGCTGGTCCTCGGGGCGGGAAACGTCGGCGTGATCCCCCCCACGGACGTGCTGTACAAGCTCTTCGCCGAGGACCAGGTCGTGGTGTTGAAGATGAACCCCGTCAACGACTACCTGGGGCCGATCCTCGAGGACGCCTTCGATGCGCTGATCGACCGCGGCTTCTTGAGGATCGTGTACGGGGGTGTGGACGCGGGCCGCTACCTCACGCAGCACCCGGGCGTCGACACCCTCCACATCACCGGCTCGGACAAGACCCACGACGCGATCGTCTTCGGCGCCGGCGCGGAGGGCCGTCGCAACAAGCAGCAGCGCACCCCGAAACTCGACAAGCCGATCACGAGCGAACTGGGGAGCATCACCCCGGTCATCGTGGTTCCCGGTCCGTGGTCAGACGGTGACCTGGCGTTCCACGGCGAGAACATCGCGTCGATGCTGATGGGCAACGCCGGGTTCAACTGCGTCACCGCCCGGCTGATCATCACACACCGCCGCTGGGGCAAGCGAGGGGCCCTCCTCGACGCGATCCGCGACGTCCTGGAGCGCACCACGCTGCGATACCCCTACTACCCCGGCGCCCGCGAACGGTTCGAGCGGTTCGTCGAGGCCCACCCGGAGGCCGAGACGTACGGGGAGGACGGGTCGGAGGGGGTGCCGTGGACGTTCATCCCGGGGGTCGCACCGACCGACGAGGACGACATCGTCTTCACGATGGAGCCGTTCGCCGGGATCTTCGCCGAGACGGCCCTCGACGCGCCGCCGTCCATCCCCGACTTCCTCGCACGGGCGACTGAGCTGTGCAACGACCGGCTGTGGGGCACGCTCGCCGCCTCGATCATCGTCCACCCGCGGTCGCTGAACGACCCGGCCGTCGCTGACGCGGTCGACCGGGCCGTGGCCGACCTGCGCTACGGGACGGTCGTGATCAACCACTTCACGGGCGTTCCGTTCGGGATGTTCTCGACCCCGTGGGGCGCCTACCCCGGCCACGAGCTCCATGACATCCAGTCCGGACGGGGCGTGGTGCACAACACCTACCTGTTCGACCAGCCGCAGAAGTCGGTCGTGCGTGGACCCTTCCGGGTGTGGCCCAGACCAGTGTGGTTCGCCAACCACCGCAACGCCGAAGCGACGGTGCGCGAGCTGACCCACGTGTTCGCCGACCCGTCGCTGCACAGGCTGCCGAAGCTGATGTGGGAGGCGGCCCAGGGGTGAACCGGCGGGCGTGACGTGGCTGGACCGGCTCCCGAGGTGGTCAGATCACGAGAACAGCTCGCGGGCCCTGCGGATGTCGTCGACCGCGAACACCACCCGGTTGTTCGTGGCCAGGTAGGCCTGCTCGATGTTCACGCCCGCGTCGGCCAGAACCCGGCTCTTGTCGCCCAGCGCACCCGGACGGTCCTCGATGTCGAGGACCAGGACGTCGCGGGCGGCACGCACGTCGAAGCCGGCGTCGGCCAGGACCCGCTGGGCCTCCTCGGCGTCGGTGACAAGGATGTGGACGATGCCCTTGCCCTGCCCGGTGAAGGCGCTCACACCCTCCAGGTTCACCCCGCCACGGCCCGCGGCCTCACCGATCCGCGCCAGCACCCCCGGTTCGTCATCGGGGATGAGGACGAAGTCCTTGTACTCCATGGGATCCACCTGTCTTGGCCGCGTCCGGGTCACACGCACCGAGCATGCTAGGAGCCTCCGATCCGGCGGGGCGGGCGGATACGGGCCTGCAACGTCTCGACGGCCGGTGACGGCCGAGGTACCGTCACAGCGTCCTTCCGGGGTGGCGCAACCGGCAGCGCGAGGCACTGTTAATGCCGAGGTTGAGGGTTCGAGTCCCTCCCCCGGAGCCCCACCCGACACGGCGCACCCCCACGTGGGGTGCGCCGTTCGACGTTGCCTCGTGAACGGCGACGGGGCCCCAAGCGGGGCCCCGTGCCGTCGTGGTCCGTCGCGGTCAGCTAGCTCGTGGTGGCGGGGTGGGGAACGCCCCGTGAGCCGGCTCGGGGTCGAACGAGCACGCCTGCTCGGCGCCACCGCCCCGGATCGCCTGCTCGGCGCGTGTCTGCACGGTCTTGGCGATCGCCCGCTCGCCGCCGTACACCCACGCGCGTTCGAGGGTGTGCGCGGTCCAGCACAGGTTGCGGGCCGCCTCGGCGGACAGCTCCCCCGTCCCGGTGAGCAGCATCGGGCCAGCCTGGCGGCCGCCGATGTGCACGCCCCCGGTCAGCGCGTCAGCGAACATCGGGTCCTGATCGGTCCCGGTCCCGCCTGCACGGGCCAGGCCGGCGTTGACCGGAGCCTCGTAGAAGAACTCCGCCACCGCGGCCGACGTCCCGACCCGGCCGACACCGAAGATCGAGCGGTACACCTCCGGCTGCAGCGCGTAGCCGTTCACGGCCGGACCACCGATCGCGTACCGGCCCGTGTTCAGGTGGGCGTTGATGAACGCTTCGGTCACCTCGTGCTTGTCGGTGCTGGTGTAGCCACTGAGCAGCACCGCGGTGTTGTCCAGGTGCGCTGCCGCGGCGCCCGCCACGACCGCGTCCGGCCAACGGAAGGCCGACGTGATCAGCAGCTTCTCCAGAGGCCCGGTGGTCTTCTCGATCTGGGTGGCGATCGCTGCGGCCGTCGCGACGCGTTCCGCGCCGAAGATCCGCACCGTCTGGTACCCGAGCGCGGCGACCTGGGCCTGGGCGGCCGGGGTGATCGCCTCGTCACCGCCGAGCATGTAGATCGTCTTGTTGGTGTCGTTGCCGAGCACCCGCCTGATCTCCGTGGCAGCCTGGCCGTGCAGCTCCGGCGGGAAGGTCAGGAGCAGCGGTGCCTTCTTGGCGTGGGCGAGCGGTGCTCCCGTCAGGGCGTCGGGGTACTTGTCCGCCCGGGCCAGGACCACCGCTTGGGCGGCCCCGTTGTTGTACAGGGCCTGCGAGATCTTGACCGCCGTGTCGATGCGGTCCTGACCCCCTAAGCGGCTGGACTCGCCGACGTCGTCGGCCCCGACCCAGGTCTTGTCGACCACGTCGGCGGGCTCGTCGGCGTCGAGGACGAGGTCACCGTCCTTGTCGACGAACACGACGATCACGTCCCGTCCGATATTGGCGCCGGTGTAGGACTGCTGGCAGGTCCCGTTCGCGCCGGTGTCGCACGCCCCGAAGACCCCGGCGGGTACGTCCGTCAACGGTGGGTCGAACCCCACGGCGGCGTTGGTGGCCGTTAGGCGGTTGGGGCCCTGCACGATCTTGAAGACGACACGCTCACCGGTCGTCCGGGTGTCGATCGGCTGCGGTTGCGCTGCCCTGTTCGCGTAGGTCGCGGTGATCGTGTGTGCGGTGTCGGTCCGGTTGGTCGCGGTCTCCGGCGCCGCGTTGAGTGTTGCGGTCTGCGCCACCTGTTCCAGGGTGTACGGATCCCGCTCGCCCACGAGTTCGGGGGGGACGGTCACGCCCCCATCCTGGGCTGAGGCGACGGACGCCAACGTCAGCGGCACGGACAACGCCAGGAGCGTCGCCGCGGCCGCGAGCCAGGCGTACGACCTCAGGCTCGCTACTCGGTTCTCGTTCAAGTCCGGTGCCTCTCGACAGTGTGCGTGTGGTGCCGGGCCCGGCCACGACGTGGCCGAGGAAGGCTCGATGAGGCCCCCGCTCGCTGGTCCCATCCCCATGGCTCGTGGACCCAACGGTGAAGGACCATAGACACCGCCACGCGCGCTTGGCCACCCGGCACCCGCCGGTCGGACAGGGACTGGCGTGCAGCCGTCAGGTCGCGCCCCGTGACGACGACGTCGCGGACGGTGGCATCATCCGCGGGTTACCCTCCGGCGCATGGCGCTGATCGAGCGGACCCTCGCCGTGCAGCGGGCCACCGTCGCCGCGCTCCTGGCCGGATCGGCGTTGGTGTTCTGGCGTGCCAGCTACGACGTGTTCAACACGCCGAAGGCGACGCTGGTCGTCCTCGCCACGATCGTTCTGCTGGCCACCGGCGGCCTCCGCCTGTCACGCACCCGCGTCCTGCACCTGCCAAGGACCCGCGCCTGGGCGGTCCTGGCGGTCTTCGCCGCCGGCTTGGTGGCTGCGACGCTGACAGGGGACGCGCCGATGCGCGCCACGGTCGGCGAACCGGGCCGCCACACCGGGCTGGCGATGTACGTCGTGTACGCGGTGCTGTTCGCCGTGTCGCTGACGTTGTTCCGCGATCGGTCACCCGACGTGCTGATCCGCGCTCTGGTGGTGGCCGCCGTCCCGGTCGCCGGTTACGGGCTGCTACAGGCGGCCGGGATCGAGCCGTTCGAGTGGATCGCGTTCGAGGCCGGCCCCCAGGTCGTATCCACCATGGGCAACGCCAACTTCCTGGCCGCCTGGCTGGGGATCGTCGCCCCGCTGGCCATCGGCGGGGCGTTGCGGACGCCGTGGCCGGTTGGGTGGCGGGCGGCGGCGGCGGGCGCCGCGGCGTTGGCGCTGGTGGTCGCCGCGGCGACCGGCTCGCTGCAAGGCGTGGCCGTCGCCGCGGTCGGGATCGGCCCGGTGGCATGGATCGGGGCCGGCCCCCGCCTGTCGCGCCGGTCGCGGTGGGCCGTGGCGGCGCTGGTGATCGTGGCGGCCGTCGGGGTCGTCGCGGCGGTGGCTGCCGAGATCGGCCCCCTGGAGACGGTCCGGTCGAGCGCGGCTCTGAGCGTCAGCACCCGGGCCGGCAAGTGGGCAGCGGCGTGGCGCATGTTCACCGACCACCCGGTGACGGGGGTCGGGCTGGCCGGGTTCGGCGACCGCTTCAACCTCTACCGCTCCGCGGAGGTGGCGGCCCGATCGGGCCTGCTGCGCTCGGTCGACGACCCCCACGCCGTCCCGCTGGCGCTGCTGGCCAGCGGCGGTGTCGTGCTGGCGGCCGGGTACCTGGCCGTGGTCGGGTTGACCGCCTGGTCGCTGGTCCGTGGCCTGCGGACGGCCGACGGCGACGACCAGCTCGTCCTGGCTGCACTCGGCGGGGCCTGGCTCGGCTACCAGCTGCAGTCCCTGGTGTCGATCGATGTCCCGCCGCTGGCGGCGCTGCACTGGGTGCTGGCCGGGGTGATCGTCGGTCGGGCGACCCGCCCCGCATGCTGGACGCTGACCCTCCCCGGCGCCCCGGCGCCGGGACGGCGCAGCCAGTCGAGGCTGGCGCCCCGCTCCCCCGGCATGTTGGCGAGCATCACGCTGCTGGCGGTGGCGGCGGGGGCGATCGCGCTGACGCCGCTGCGGGCCGATGTTGCTGCCGCCCACGCGGTCCGGCTGGCCGCCCGCGGCGACACCCAAGCGGCGTTCGCCGCCTACGAGCGCGCCTCGCAGGTGGCCTGGTGGGAGGGCCTGTACCCGGCGCTCACGGGAGCGTACCTGACCGAGCTCGGCAGCTACGACGAGGCCCGGCAGCGTCACGAGGAAGCCGCAGCCCGTGAACCACGCAACCTGGTCCACCGCATCAACATCGCGAGGCTGTCCGCCGCGCTGGGCGAGATCGGACGCGCCCGGGACGCCTACCAGACCGCCCTGGCCCTCGACCCCAAGACCCCCGACGTACTGGCGGAGGTCGGCGAGTTCGAACTGCAGCACGGCAACCCTCGCCGGGCCGCGGAGCTGCTGCAGCGCGCCGTGGACCGCCGGCCGGGCAACCGCACCTGGCAGCAGCTGCTCACGCAGGCTCGCGAGGCCGGCTGAGTCTCAGACCTTCAGGACGAGCTTCCCGAAGACGTCACCTGCCGCCAAGCGCGCCAGCGCCTGGTCGCCGTCCGTCAACGGGAACGTCCCGTCGATCAGCGGGCGCACCCCGGTCACGTGCAGGAACCGTACGAGCGACTCGAGCTCGCGGCGGGTGCCCATCGTCGAGCCAAGAACGCGCAGGTGGCGGAAGAACAGGTGGTTGAGCACGGCCGGCGGCGTGGTCCCGGTGGTGGCTCCGATCACCACGACCGTCCCGCCGGCACGGACGCTCTTCATGGAATGCTCCCAGGTGGCTTCGCCGACGCTCTCGAGGATGAGGTCCACCCTCTCCGGCAGCCGTTCACCCGCCTCCAGCGCCGCATGTGCTCCCAGCTCCCGCGCGGCCTCCCGCTTCTCTGCGTTCCGGCTGGTGACGTACACCCGGGCGCCGGCAGCGCGTGCCAGGAGAATCGCCGCGGTGGAGGTTCCCCCGCCCGCGCCCTGCACCAGGACCCGACCACCCGGGTTCAGGCCGCCACGCGTGAACAGCGCGCGGTAGACCGTCAGGTACGCGGTCGGGAGGCACGCCGCTTCCTCGAACGACAGGTCGGGTGGCTTGTCGATCAGATTGTGGCGCGGCACAGCGACCTGCTCGGCGAACGTGCCGTCGTACCGCTCGGACAGGATGGAGAAATCCGACCTGGTCAGCGCGTCGTCGTCCCCGTCGGTTTCGCTGATCACCGAGTGCACGATCACCTCACGACCGTCCTCGGTCACGCCAGCCGCGTCGCATCCCAGCACGATCGGCAGCTGGTCCTCACGTAGCCCGATGCCGCGCAGGCTCCACAGGTCGTGGTGGTTGACGGACGCCGCCCGTACCCGCACCACGGTCCACCCCGGGGGAGGATCCGGATCGGGATGATCGCCCAACGTCAGCCCCTGCAGCGGGTCGTCAGGCGAGAAGGAGGTCGCGGTGATGGCGAACACCGGCCCGAGCCTAGCCAGCCCGCAGCCCCCCGCCCGACTCCCCCGCCGGGGCACAGCGGCCACCGGCGCGTAGGGTCGAACGTCAGCGGATCCAGGGGGCAACGTGAGCGCACAACGCGACGTCCACGGCACCACGGTCGTGGCGCGCACCGGGGACCTCACCCAGCAGGACGTCGATGCGATCGTCAACGCCGCGAACGCACAGCTGCAGCACGGCGGTGGTGTCGCCGCAGCGATTGCCAAAGCCGGTGGGCCCACGATCCAGCGTGAGTCCGACGCCTGGGTGGACGAACACGGTTCGTTGTCGCCCGAGGAGGCGGCGGTCACCAGCGGCGGTGAGCTGCCTGCCCGGTGGGTGATCCACGTCGCCGGACCCGTCTACGGCGACCAGGAACCCGACGAGAGCCAGCGGCTGCTCGCGACCGCAGTGCGGGCCGCCCTGGACGCCGCGGCGGACGCCGGCGCCCGGTCGATCGCGTTCCCGGCCATCTCCGCCGGGGTGTATGGCTACCCCCGCGACGAGGCGACGGCCGTGATCGCCCGCACGGTCGTCGACTGGCTCCAGGAGCATCGCGATGCGCTCGACGAGGTCCGACTGATCGGCCTCGACGACGCCACCACGCAGGATTTCGCCGACGGGATCGACCAGGCCTGACGGCGGGAACACGCGCCCACGTGGCTACCCGCCGGCCCCACTCCTCGGGTCGGTCGCCGCCGGGCGAGGCAGCGTCTCCACCGCGGCGGGGGTCGCCAGCTCGCCGCCGCTGTCGGCGCCGAGATCGCCGAGGCGGCGGGCTGCGCTGAGCACCCGGCTCTCGAGCGAGCCGACCGCCCGGTTGTACGCCCGCACCGACGTCTCCAGGCTGCGGCCGAGCGCGTCGATGTGCCGCAGGAAGGTGGTGAGCCGGCGGTGGAGTTCAGCGCCGAGGTCCGCCACCGTCCGGGCGTTCGCCGCAACCGCCTCCTCGCGCCAGCCATGCGCCACGGCACGCAACAATGCGATCAGCGTGGTCGGGGTCGCCACGATCACCCGCTGCTCCGCCCCGACCTCGACCAGGGCCGGGTCCTGCTCCAACGCCGCCCCGAAGAACGCCTCGCCGGGCAGGAACATCACCACGAAGTCGGGCGCGGACGAGAACTGCGTCCAGTAGGCCTTCGCCCCGAGTCGGGCGACGTGCTTGCGGACCTGGCGTGCATGGTCGAAGAGCAACGCGGCGTGCGTCCTCGCTGTCGGCCTCGACCGCACGCAGGTACGCGTCCAGTGGCGCCTTGGCATCGACCACAACCTGGCGACCACCCGGGAGGGTCACCACGAGGTCGGGCCGCAGCCGACCGTCGGGGGTGTCGACGGTGGGCTGCTGTGAGAAGTCGCAGTGCTCGACCATCCCGGCGAGCTCAACGACCCGTCGGAGCTGGACCTCCCCCCACGTCCCGCGGACGGTCGGCGACCGCAGGGCCGACACCAGCCGCCCCGTCTCGGTGCGGAGTTCGACCTGCCCGCGCGCCAGGTCGTGCACCTGCTGCGACAACGCCCCGTGCGCGTGCGCCCGGGACGCCTCCAGCGCGCGCACGTGGTCGTCGAACCGTCCCAGGGCGTCGTGCAGCGGCGCGACCGCCCGCCCGACCGCGTCCGCCGTCGCCGGGTCTGCATGCGCTGGCCGGCCGAGCCGGAGCGCCGCCCACGTCCCGACCGCCCCGAGCGCGATGCCCACCAGCAACCACACCATCTCCACCGGGCCGTTCCCTTCGTCGCCGCCTGCGTGTCGTTACCAACCCTCTTTCCGTACGACTCTCTTTTGGTACGAGCTCTGTCGTTCGGCCTGCTTGGCATGATCCGTGCACCCTGCGACATCTCACCGGCACGGCCGCGACGTTCGCCCACCACTACCCTCGGGATCAGAACCCACCGGACACGTCGACCCGCAGGAGGCAGCGATGGCAGACATCACCTACGACGAACGCACCGCCCTGATCGTCGTCGACACCCAGAACGACTTCGCCCACCCCGACGGCAACCTGTACGTCGACGGCGGGGAAGGAGCCGTCCCGGCGATCAACGCTGAGATCGACCGGGGGCGACAGGCCGGGACCTTGATCATCTACACCCAGGACTGGCACCCCGAGTCCACGCCGCACTTCGAGAAGGACGGTGGGGTGTGGCCGGTGCACTGCGTCAAGGGCAGCTGGGGCGCCGAGTTCTACGACGACCTGATCGTGGTCGACGACGCACCGGTCGTCCGCAAGGGCACCGAAGGCGGCGACGGGTACTCGGGGTTCAGCGTCCGCGACCCCGAGAGCGGCGAGGAGAGCGCGACGCAGCTGGACGCGATCCTGCGCGAACACGGGATCGAACGGGTCGTCGTGGTGGGCCTCGCCCAGGACTACTGCGTGAAGGAGACCGCCGTCGACGCCGCCAAGAAGCGTTACGACACCACGGTCATGTCCGAGGCGACCCGGGCGGTGAACCTCCAGCCCGGCGACGGCGAGAAGGCGCTCGAGGACATGCGCGAGGCCGGGGCGCGCATCGCATGACCGACGCCCCGTCCCACTTCGACCTTCCCGAGCACCTCGGGCTGGCGACGGACCTCTACGAGCTGCGCATGGCACAGACCTGCCTGCGACGCGGCATGACGGAGCCCGCCACGTTCAGTCTCTACGTCCGGGCCTCGACGCAACGTCCGTGGCTGCTGGCCGCCGGAACAGCACACGTGCTGCAGCTGCTGGAGCGCTTCCGGTACGGGCCGTCGGAGTTGGATTACCTGGCCTCGCAGGGGTTCGCTGACGACCTCCTGTCGTGGTTGGAGGCGGTCGAGCCCGCGGGAGAGATCTGGGCCGTGCCCGAAGGGACGGTCGTGCTCGCCGACGAACCGCTGGTCGAGGTGACCGCCCCGCTGCCGTGGGCGATGCTGCTGGAGACCGCGATGCTGAGCGTGGTTCAGTTCTCGACCGTCATCGCCACGAAGGCGGCACGCTGCAGCCTCGCGGCACGTGGCAAGGCACTGGCGGACTTCGGGTTCCGCCGTGCGCATGGGCTGCATGCCGGGATCGAAGCGGCGCGGGCCGCGTACGTGGGCGGCGTGGTCACCACATCCAACGTCGAGGCGGGCCGCCGCTACGGCATCCGCGTGGTGGGCACGATGGCGCACGCCTTCGTCCAGGCGTTCGACGAGGAGGTCGCGGCCTTCCGCGCGTTCGCCTCCGACCATCCCGACAACGCCATCATGCTGGTCGACACCTACGACACGGTGGAAGGGGTGCGCAACGCCATCACCGTCGGGCGAGCCCTCCGCGAGGAAGGCGCTGACCTGAACGGCATCCGTCTGGACTCGGGCGACCTCGTCACGTTGGCCAAGGAGTCGCGGGCCCTGCTCGACGAGGCCGGCTTCCACGACGCACAGATCTTCGCCTCCGGTGGCATCGACGAGTACCACATCACCGAGCTCCTCGCCGCTGACGCACCGATCGATGCGTTCGGGGTCGGGACGGCGCTCACGGTCTCGCGCGACCATCCGGCTCTCGACATCGTCTACAAGCTGGTCGAGTACGGCGGGGATCCGCGCGCGAAGTACAGCGCGGGCAAGGTCCTGCTCCCCGGCGCCAAACAGGTGTTCCGCCGAGGGTCCCCCGCCGAGGACATCATCGCTGTGCGCGGCGAGGACGTGCCGGGCGACACCCTGCTGGAGCGCATGTGGCGCGACGGTGAGCCGGCGGCCGTGGACGGGCTCGAAGTGGCACGCGAACGGGCGGCGGCGCAGCTCGAGCAGCTCCCCGACGGGTGGCGCCGACCCAAGTTCGAGGGGGAGCCGCCCCGGCCGCGCCTGAGCCCGGGGTTACAGGACCTTGCCGACCGGATCTGGCCCGAGAACGTCGAACGCGTCGCTCCCTGACGTGGCGCCGGTGTCGACCGGACGAGGGACGGATCGACGGCTTTTTCAAGAAACACTGCCGTTCGTCGGTGTTGGTCAGTTGAGGTCGCCGCGACGGTCGCCCATCGTGACCGGGAGGGGCGAAGATCACACCTCGATCTGGCAGGAGGACGACGTCCATGGCGAGGATCGCGTTCGTTGTCGGACCCGAGTACGAGGACAGTGAGTTCGAGCGGCCCTACAACTCGCTCCGCGAGGACGGCCACGAGTGCGTGGTCATCGGGACGGAAGCAGGCGAGGAACTGAGCGGCAAGCGGGGCAACTCGTCGGTCACGGTGGACGCCACCGTCGATGCCGTCAACCTCGACGAGTTCGATGCATTGGTGGTGCCCGGGGGGTACTCGCCCGACAAGCTCCGCCTCGACGGCGGCATCGTGGAGTTCACGCGGAAGTTCGTGCAGTCGGACAAACCGGTTGCTGCGATCTGCCACGCGGGACAGCTACTGTCCGAAGCCGAAGTGGTGGAGGGCAAGCGCATGACGTCGTGGCCGTCGGTGCGCAAGGAACTCGAACTGGGCGGCGCCGACTGGGTCGACGAGGAGGTCGTCGTCGACGGCAACCTGATCACGTCCCGGGGGCCCGACGACCTTCCGGCCTTCGTCGGAGCGATCAGGAAGCACCTCGCCCGTTGAGGGGGTGAACGAGAACAACTTCAAGCCGCGGGTCGAACGCTCGACGAAGTGTTCGGCCGCGCCGGGGGCGGGGCGTTAGCCGCGAGCGCCCCGCCACCACCGCGGAGGGTCCCGTGCGTCTACTGACGGTAGGCCACGGGACCCTCCCATCATCCGATCTGGCGGCGCTGCTCGAGCGAGCCGATGTGGACCTACTGGTGGACGTCCGCCGCTACCCGGCCAGCCGTCGACACCCGCAGTTCAACCACGACGTCATGGCGCACTGGTTGGGGGAAGCCGGCATCGACTACTGCCACGAACCCGACCTGGGCGGGCGCCGACGTCAGCCGCCCCGATCACGCCACATCGGTCTGACCCATCCGAGTTTCCGCGGCTACGCCGACCACATGGAGACCGGCGGCTGGCGGCGGGCGGTCGAGCAGATCCTCGCCGCGTCTCGTGAGCGTGACGTGGCACTGCTGTGCGCCGAGAGCCTGTGGTGGCGCTGCCACCGACGGTTGATCGCCGACGTGGCTGTCCTCGTCCACGGTGTCGACGTCGACCACCTGTTCCACGACGGACGGGTGGAATCGCACCGGGTCACGGACGCGGCCCGCGTCGAGGACGGCACCGTGGTGTACGACGTCGGCGCCGACCGGCCCCTGGCCGAGTGACGTCCCACCACCGCGGCGAGCACGCCGAGCTCAGCGAAGGCCGCGGTGCTCGATCAACTCGGCAGCCCGGTCCCGGCCGAGGCCGGCCGCGTCGTGCGCGGCGCGCCGCGCCGCGTCGCGGTACCGGTGGTCGCCGATGACGGTGGCGACGGCATCGCGGATGCGGTCGGGCGTGGCGTCCGCCCACCGCAGGCGCAGACCCGCCCGTGCTCGCACCACACGCGCGGCGGTCTCGAGTTGGTCGCCGTGGAGCGGGACCGCGACCAGTGGGATCCCGGCCGTCAGCGCCTTGGCGACGAACCCGCCACCGGCGGTGCCGACAGCGCACGCGGCGCGCTCCAGCAGCGGCGTGTGGCGGCCACGGCCGACCACGACCCGGTCCCCGCCCTCCAAGCTCCGGACGGTGGTGGCCACGACCCGCACCGGCTCGGAACGCAAGCCAGGCAGCGCCCGTTCGACCAGCGACCGCTCCACCCCGCTGGCCGTGGTGTCGCTGACCACCACCAGCGGTTCGTCACCACGGGGAGGTTCGAGGACCGGCCACGAGGGCGGCTCCCAGCTCAGCGCCCCGACCACGAACGTGTGAGGTGGCCAGTCCGGCCGGGAGGGCTCCAGAGCAGGGAGGGTCGCGACGAGCCGGAGGGTCGGTCCTCCAGCACCGGACAGGCCCAGCCGGCGGCGTGCCTCCGCCCGCTGGCGGCGACCGTCCACCGCCGACCGGCGCTGGCGGCGGCGGAGATGACGGTGGGACAGCCGCCGGAGAGGATTGCCGGTGGGCAGCGCGCCCAGCCCCACGGGGGGGAGCACCTTCGAAGGCTGGGCGAGCCAGTGCGGTACGACCTCCGTCCACGGACGGTCGAGCAGTTCGGCTGCGAACCCGCCGGTGGCCGTCAAGCTGTCAGCGACGACGTGATCGACCCGCAGGGGGCCCAGGACCGCCGCGAGCGCCGGAGCCAGCACCGCGCCTCTGCCCCACAGCCGCCAGCCCAGGTCCGCGTCACGGTCGTCCGTGGCGGCCTGCGGCAGTTGCCGGAACCGGCAACCGGCGTGCTCCACGTCGCGGCGCCACCGCGCCCCCGCCACCACCGTGACGTCGTGCCCGCGGTCACGGAGGCCGACGGCGACCGCCACGACCGGGAGGAGATGACCGATGTCTGATCCGGCGACCGCCGCCACCCTCATCTGAAGCCTCCTCGACGGTCGCAGCCTCGCACGGTGGCCCGCGGCGGGCCAGCCGGGCGGGGATGCTCGGGGCAGCTGCCGCTACCCTCGATCGGGTGTCTGGCGCGACAGGACCCTCCAGGCGATGAAGATCCTGCAGATGGCCCCGCCGTGGTTCGCCGTACCGCCCGAGAGCTACGGCGGGATCGAGTGGATCGTCGCGCTCCTCGCCGACGGCCTGGCCGACGCCGGACACGATGTGACCCTGGTCGCATCGGGCGGTTCGGAGACGCACGCCAACCTGCACACGGTGTACGACTCGCCGCCCAGCGAAGCGATCGGCGACCTGGCGCTCGAGCTGACCCACGTCCTGGCGGGCTACCTCGAGCCCGACTCGGTTGACATCATCCACGACCACTCTGGCCTGATGGGCCCTGCGCTCGGGGCGATCGCCAACCGGGTCCCCGTCGTCCACACACTCCACGGTCCGTGGACCGACCAGAACCGTGATCTGTACGCCCGCCTGTCCGACCACATCCACCTCGTGGCGATCAGCCACAGCCAGGCGCAACAGGCCCCCGACGGGGTGCGCGTGGCCGCGGTGATCCACAATGCGGTTGCCCTGGACCGCTACCCGCTGTCGACCCACAAGGACGACTTCCTGCTGTACGTCGGACGCTCATGCCACGAGAAGGGCCCGGAGGTCGCCGTCGACGTCGCACGCCGGCTGGGTCGGAAGCTGATCATGGCGATGAAGGTCAACGAACCGCCCGAGCACGAGTACTTCCACCGCGAGGTGGAGCCGCGCATGGAAGGCGCCGACGTCGATCTGCGCACCAACGTCGAACACGACGAGAAGGCCGACCTGATGCGCCGCGCGGCGGTGGTCGTCGACCCGATCCAGTGGGAGGAACCCTTCGGCCTGGTGATGATCGAGTCGATGGCCTGCGGGACCCCGGTCGTCGCCTTCGCCAGGGGGGCCGCCCCCGAGATCATCGCGGATGGGCGCACCGGGCGGCTCGTCCCCCCCGGCGACGTCGACGCGATGTGCGCCGCCGTCGCCGAGGCGGAACAGCTCGATCCGCTCGAATGTCGCAGCCACGTCGAAGACCGGTTCACTGCGCGGCGGATGGTCGCCGAGCACCTGCAGCTCTACGAACGTCTGGTCGGCCGGACGCACGGCACCGCACCGGACGCGTAGGACAAGCGTGGGACAAGGGAGCGCATCCGGGCCTTACGGCCAGATCACCTGCGTGGCCGGCGACTCGTTCGTCATCTCCGACGCCACCGGCGACATCCGCCACGGTGACCAGGGCCTCTACGTGCGCGATACCCGCTTCCTCAGTCGCTTGGCGGTCACCGTCGACGGCGCCCGCCCACGTCCGTTGGCGGGGCGGGCGACCGGCGCGTCCTCCGCGGCGTTCTTCGGGTGGCTCCCCTACGACCCTGACGCGACGGCCGACCCTGCCGTGATCGTGAAGCGTCGACGGGTCATCGACGGGTCGCTGCACGAAGAAATCATCGTGGAGAACTCGGGGCGCGCCGAGACCGAGGTCCACGTCGAGGTCTCGTGCGGGACCGACTTCGCCTACATCTTCGACGTCAAGCACGCCCGTGAGCTGCCGCTGGCTGAGCCGAACGCGCTCCCCGGTGGGCTGCGCTTCGAACGATCCGGGGGACCCGAGATCGTCGAGATCACCGCGACTCCCGAACCGGTCGTGACCGGCGACTGCCTGCGGTTCCCGCTGCAGTTGGCGCCGGGGGCATCGACGCGCATCTGTCTCGACGTGAGCGTGAAGGACCGCTACGGCACGGTCACCCCGGGGGCGGGGTGCGAGCAGCTCGACCGGTTGCGCGTAGCCACCGGGTCGCAGCGGCGAACCGTCCACGGCCCGGTGGTGCGCTGCTCCGACCTGCGGATGGCACGCCTCGTCCGCCGCAGCCTCGAGGACCTGACGTCGCTGCAGCTGCCAGATCCCGACGCACCCGACGACGTGTTCTGTGCCGCGGGCAGTCCGTGGTTCCTCACGCTGTTCGGACGCGATTCGGTGTGGGCGGCGTTCATGGCCCTGCCGTACCACCTGGGTCTGGCGGGAGGCACCCTGCGGGTGCTGGCCCGCCGTCAGGGACGGCAGGTGAACCTCGACACCGAGGAGGCCCCGGGCAAGATTCTGCACGAGGTGCGGCGTGGCAGCCTCTCCTACCGCGGTCCCCTGCCCGAGGTCTACTACGGCACCATCGACGCCACCCCCCTGTGGGTGGTCCTGCTGTCAGAGGCCTGGCGGTGGGGGCTCCCCGAGGAAGAGGTCGGGGCACTGCTGGACAACCTCGAAGCGGCCCTCATGTGGATGCGTGACTACGGAGACGGCGACGACGACGGCTTCATCGAGTACGTGCGGCACGGCGACAAGGGACTGGCCAACCAGGGCTGGAAGGACAGCTGGGACGGCGTGCAGTTCGCCGACGGACGCATCGCCACCGCCCCGATCTCGCTGGTCGAGGCGCAGGCCTACGCCTACGACGCAGCGGGGCGCGGCGCGGAGATCCTGGAACACTTCGGCCGTCCGGGAGCCGACGAGTGGCGGCAGTGGGCCGCCGAGCTGCGTGAACGCTTCCACCGACGGTTCTGGACATCCGACGAGCTGGGCTCCTACCTGGCCATCGCCCTCGACCGCCACGGGGACATCGTCGACGCGCCCGCCAGCAACATGGGGCACGCCCTGGGCAGCGGCATCCTCGACGACGATCAGGCCGCGCAGGTCGCGGCACGCCTCGGACACGCCAGCTGCGACAGCGGCTGGGGCCTGCGGACCATGGCAGCCACCGCCGCGGGGTACAACCCGCTGTCGTACCACGGCGGTTGCGTGTGGCCACACGACACGGCGATCGCTGCCTGGGGGTGCGCCCGGACCGGGAACGACGCGGTCGCCGGCCGGCTGCTCAGAGGCCTGGTCCGCGCCGCACCCTTCTTCGACTACCGGCTCCCCGAGCTGTTCAGCGGTGTGCCGCGGACACCGGCGGGCTTCCCCGTCCCCTACCCCACGGCCTGCCAACCGCAGGCGTGGGCCGCCGGAGCGGGTCTGCTGTTGCTCCGCGCATGTCTCGACGCCCAACCCGACATCCCCAACCGGCGCCTGACGCTGCGACCGCTCCAACCGTTCCCGTTCCGCCGGCTGGAGCTGCGCGACATCCCGCTGGCCGGGGGACACCTCGACGTCGTCGTCGAGGCGGGGCGGGGCGTGGACGTCGACATCCGCGGCACCGACGTCGACGTCCGTCTGGGATCCGACGTCGGCTAGGCCAAGGCTCCACGTTGCCGGACTGTCACCACGAGGTTCACCGCCTCGGCCAGACAAGGGTCCGCACGAAGACGACGACGGGAACGATCTCCAGGCGGCCGAAGAGCATCTGGAAGATGAACATCGCCTCCACGGAGGTGGGCATCGACGGATCGGTGATACCCGACGACAGTCCCACCGTGCCCTGCGCGGTGGCGGACTCGAAGATCATGTCGGCGAGGCTGAACGACGTGTCGACGGTCAGGCTCATCAAGATGACGCTCACGAACAGACCGACGACCCACATCAGGGTGAACAGGGCGGCGCGTCCGCTTTCCGCTTCCATCTCCTCGCGGCGGAACGTGCGGTCCCCGATGCGGAAGGCGGGGACCGCGGACGAGGGGTAGAAGACCTGGGTGACCTGCCACCACACGCCCCTGGCCAGGAAGTTGACCCGCAGCAGCTTCAACGCACCGACCGTGGAACCCGCGGGGCCGCCGAGCACCATGGCCACCACGACGATGAGAACCGCGGCGGCCTCCCACTGGCCGATCTCAGACGTTTGCCAACCGGTGGTGGTCAGTGCGCTGGTGAACTGGAAGACCCCTTCGCGAGTGGGGTCGGCGATCGCCGGCGCTCCCACCAGCGCCCAAGCGACCAGCGAAGAACCCACGACCAGCAACCCGACCATGGTCCGGTTCTGCACGTCGTTGAGGTAGGCGCTCGGCCGCCGTTCGCGGATCGCGATGTAGTGAACGGGCAGGGCGACCGCACCCATGATCATCGGCAGGAGGTGGACCACCTCGATCGCGTAGGACCCGTATCCGGCGATGCTGTCGTCTTGGGTGCTGAACCCGCCGGTGGCCATACCAGTCATGGCGTGGTTGATGGCGTCGAAGATCGCCGCGGTGACGGGGTAGTCCGGGAGGAGGATCACCATCGCCGCGAACAGGTACAAGACCACCCCACCGGTGATCGCGACGTAGATGCGCCACACGCGGCGGGCGGTCTCCCGCATCGACGGCCGTATCCGGGTTGGCCGTGCCTCCGTCTGGTAGAGGTACAGGCCCTGCACCCCGCCGTGCTGCTGGATCACCGTCAGCGCCAGGACGATGATCCCCAACCCACCGATCCACTGCGTCAGCGACCGGTAGAACAGGAAGGCGTGCGGCATCGACGCCTCGTTCACCGCCATCGTCAGTCCCGTGGACGTCCATCCGCTCATCGCCTCGAAGAACGCGTGCAGCGGGTCACGGAAGTGCAGCAGGCTGGACGACGTGTAGTCGGCCCCGGCAGGGACGTACGAGGCGATCACCGCATCTGGCGTCAGGTGCGCTGCGAGGATGAAAGGAACGCCACCGAAGACGGTCATCGCTGACCACGCGGCCGTGGCGATCGACAGTGCCTCGCGCTCGCCTGGCTCCGGGGCGGCTCTGAAGAGATGCCTCGTTCCCAGGCCGGTCGCGGCGGTCACTGCCGCGGACACCACGAACCACGCCAGCGACCACCAGTCGCGGTAGATCGCCGCGACGGCGGCGCTGCACACCATCGCGATCGCCGCGATTAGGAGGATGCCGCCGACGTCCCGCAGGACCGGAGTGAGAGCCCGACGCCGACTCGTGGCGCGCCGTGGGATCATCCGGAACCGAAGGTGTCCATGACACTACGGTCGACACCGCCTGGTGCGTAGACGATGAGGTAGTCCCCGGACTGCAGCTCGGTGTCCCCCGACGGAAGGGTGATGCCCGCATCGGGACGCTCGATCACGACCACCTGCATGTCAGCGGGCAGCAGACCCTCATCGTTGGCCTGATCCAGCGTCAACCCGGCGATGGGCGCCTGTTCGCTGACCTCCACCTCGAAGACCTCCGCCCCGGATTCCAGCCGGATGTAGTCGCCGACCGGTGGATGGCTCACCGCACGGAACAGGTGCTCCGCGATCAGCCGCTGCGGGTTCTCCATGACATGCACACCGACGTGGCGGAAGATGTTCATGTGATCGGCGTCGCGGACGACCGAGACGACGTGGCGGATCTTGTACTCCAACGCCAGCAGGCACACCATCAGGTTGACCGCATCCCGATCGGTCGTGGAGATGAGCGCGTCGGCCTCTTGCGCTCCGGCCTCCTCGAGCGTCTCCATCGATGTGCCGTCGGAGTGCAAGACCATGCAGTCGAACTGCTGCGCGATCTGGTTCGCACGCGCGGAGTCGTGCTCGATCACCACGACCTCGTGACCCTCGGACGTCGCGATGTTGATCAGCGGCGTCCCGATCTGACCTGCTCCGACCACGATGATGTACATGGTGGCGTCTCACGTCGTCGGTTCACGACGATCACACGATGTGTCGTCGTTGCAGTATGCACCCGGTGGGACGTCAGTGATATGGACTGGAGTCGGGCCGCCGCATCCGGACGCCGCCATCCCTGCCGATCAGCGCAGGTACGACCGGGCAGCGGTCTCGACGCCGGCGTCGATGGCGGTGGTTCCCCCGAGTAGGACGATCCGCCGCGGCGACAGGCGCTGCAGCTGCTCACCCACCGCCTGCGGGATGGCGCGGCTCTCCACGATCGCGAGCGGGGCGCCGGCGGAGAACGCCGCCGGCACGCCGGCCAGAGCGTCGGGGTAGCGCTCGCCGGTGGCCAGGAAGACCGTGTCGACCGGCCCCGGGAAGGACGACCCCAGCACGGCCGCGGCCGTCGCGAAGCGGTCCGTCCCCCACCGTCGCGACACCGGGGCGTACGCGGTGAGCTGTGCGTGTACTGCCTCGGACACGGCAGCGGTACCGCCCAGGATCACGATCCGCGCTGGCCGTAGCGCACGGAGCGCCTCGACGGTAGATGCAGGCAACGCCTGCGGTTCGGTCAGCAGGATCGGGCCGCCCTCGATCGCAGCCGGCACACCACCGGTCAGGGCGTCGGCGAACGCCCGTCCGGTCGCCACGTACGCCACGTCCACCCCCGACGCGAAGGATCGTCTGGCGATCCCCGCCGCGGTGGCGTACCGGTCGGTACCCCCTAGGCGGTCGACGGAGGCACCGGTGACGTCCGCGGCTTGGGCCCTGACGGTCTCGGAAACGACGGCGGTCCCACCAAGGATGGTGACGGCTGCGGGGCGCAGCCGCGCCAGCTCATCGGCGGTGGCCTGTGGGAGGCTGTCGCGGCCGGTCAGCAAGATGGGTGCACCTGCGCGCGCGGCCGCTGGACCGCCGGCGAGCGCGTCCGCGAACCCCTCGCCGGTGGCCAGGTAGGCGACCGGCACGCCCGGCGGGAACGTCGCCGCGGAGATGATGGCTGCGGTCTCCGTCCGGTCCTTGCCCCACAACCGCACGACCTGTGTCCCCGGGACCGACCCGTCGTCGGTCGTGGACCCGTCTGTGACCCAGGGGGCACGCTCGGCGAGACCGAACGCGTAGTCCTTCCACCACTGCCCGGCTGGAGGACCACCCTTGCAGGTCCCGTCGGACTCGCCGGGTCGCTTGATCCAGAGGAAGGCGTCCACGTGGCCGTTCCCGGTCGCCGCGGTCGGCGGCGTCCCCAGTGCACGCCCCAGCGGGTTGCACCACGGTTCGTTGGGGTCCGTGGACGGGCCCAGTCCGTTGCGGGAGGTGTCCACGACGAAGGTCTTCCCGCCGATCGCGTCGCTGATCGTGGTGCCATACGCGATCTCGTCCGCGGACACGTGGAAGTTGGACACGTTCAGCGAGAAGCCACGCGCCCGGGCTACTCCTGCCTGCACGAGGCGCTGCGCCATGGTGGAGGCGGGCTTCCACCGGGAGTGGCCGGCGTCGAGGTAGACCGAGACGTTGCCCTGCGCGTTCAGCCGGTCGACCGCCCAGCTCAGCAGGTCGAGACGGGTGTGGGCATCGGCGGAGTTCAGGCAGTCGAGCATCGCAAGTGCGTCCGGCTCCAGGACGACCGCGGCCTTGGCGGCACCCAGTCCCGAGGCGAACCGATCCACCCATCGCCGGTAGTCCTCGGGAGTGTTCGTGCCTCCCGACGAGTAGCCGCCACAGTCGCGCTGCGGGACCGCGTACACCACGAACAGGGGGAGCGCCCCGGCGGACCTGATCGTCGCGACGCGGTCGGCGACCGCTCCCGCGACGGCGTCCGTCGAGAACCAGTCACCGAACCAGTCGGCCTGCCCATGGTGGGCGAGGCGGTTCCAGATCGCCGCCTTCGCGGGGTCGGAGGCGACCTCCCTCGCCGCGTTCGACGCCGGGTCGACGAAGAAGGTCGCCCCGGCGAACGGATTGCTGTGGGTGGTGGCTTGTGCCCCCACCGACGGCACCGCGACGGCGCAGACGAGTAGTGCGACCAGCAGCGATCGGCGCACGCAGTACCCCCGTTCATGGTCGATGCGGGGCACGTCACTGCGCCTCGCGGTCGGGCATCTTGCCAGACACACGTCTTCGTCAGGTCGATGCCGGGTCCTTGAGCGTGATCGGGCAAATGACGCATCACATGGCCCGCTCGGGCTGCGCTGGACAGCCACTCAAACGGACGGTTGCGGGTCGTGCACTAGTGCCGTCAGCGTGGAGTCAACTCGACCGTCTGAGGTTCCTCCCTGCGGTGGCCTTCAGGGACGTCCCCCGCGCCCGCGTGGCTTCCCAGGGCTGCACGCCATCCGGCGACCGTCGCGGCGGCGCGGGCGTCCGTGGCCCTGACTGTGACGCGAACACCGTGCGGATGTGGTGCCGTCGGCCACGGCGCGTGGGTGACCGTCCGTGGGGCGACGTCGAGAAGCCGCGACCAGCGGTGGCTGGCGACGTCCCGCGCAACCGCCGGCCCAGCGTGCACCGCGACCCGCAGACGGTCGGACGGGACATCCAGCGACCCTCGCAGCACTCGGATCACGCACACGGCAAGCACGGGATCAGAAGTGGTGACGGTCACGGCGTAGGGCGAGATCTGGGCGACCGCTGCGACCACGGCGGCCGCCGCCGCACGACCCGCGGTGGGTTGTGCGAGATCGATTGCCAACGTCTCGGCCGCCGACCGCCGGACACCGGCGTGCTCCTCACCGTGGACCGGCAGGACCGCGACGTCAGCGGTCCCCCGACCGCGGCGTGCTCGCCGGGCGGCGCGGCGACGCGCGGGGACGTTGACGTGACCGCACCAGGCGGCTGCGACGTCCTCGCTGACGTCAAGCGCGGCCGCGACGTCACTGACCGCCAGCCCGGAACGCCGCAGGGCGCGCGCTCTGGCCGGTCGGGGATCGAACGGATCGGTCGGCGCCTGTTCGACGGGGACCACCGACAGATCCGGGAGGGAGGTCGGCGCGACCGCGCGTCGGGCTCGCACGGTCAGCGCGTAGGGGATCGGCTCGTCCCAGGACAACGGCAGCGGCGGTTGCTCGGAGCCGGTGCCCTGTCGCGGCGCGGCCTTTGCCCCTGTGCGAGGCGATGCTGTGCTCGTTCCGTTCATCGTGGGCTGACCGTACGGGCCGGGTGTGACATCTAGGTTCGGTCGTGGTCCTCGGAGTGGGACTATCCGGGATCCGTAGGGTGAGTCGCGGAGGCCGATTGTCTGGTTCGGCTGGGAGTTGTGACCGGAGCCAGCTACATGGCTGGACTCCTTGCCGCTGATCGTCGACCAGACGAACCCTTCGGCGCACGTGCATCCCTGTTGAGGAACTCGGCGGCCGGCCGGTGAGTCGGACCCCTGCTTGTAGATGTCTGGATGACACGCACCTGACGAGGACCGTGCGCGAGCACGAACCTGGAGCAGCCGGTCCGCTGATCGACAGGAGACACGATGACGACGATGACGCAACCGGGGACGGTGGTGCGGCTGGGGATCGACGTGGCCTGTCGCGCGCAGCACCAGGCCAGCCTCGCTGACGAGGCGGGACGGCTGACGTGGTCGGGACGGCGGTTCCGCACGACCCCCGTCGAGCTCGATGAGCTGTGGAGCCAGCTGCCCGACGGGGCGCAGGTCGAGGTGATCATGGAGCCGACCCGAAACGCGTGGATGCCACTCGCGGCATGGTTGCAGGCGCGCGGTGCGAGGGTGTGGCTGGTCCCGCCCGAGCAGTCCGCGGATCTGCGTGACTACTACCACAAGCACACCAAGACGGACCGGCTCGACTGGCGGGTGCTGGCCCGTCTGCCGCTGCTGCACCCCGACGGAGACCCCCACCGAGCTCGAGAACCTCGGGCCCGCGAATCCGCTCAAGCGGGCAGTGCGTCGCCGAACCACTCGTATCGCTGCCTGCTGGGGCAACGGCGAGCGCTACGTCCTGCGTGACGTCGACGGGCGGCCGATCAGCGACGCCGAGGGCCGCGAGATCTGTGCCAACCGCTACCGAGTCCCGCCGGAGGTGCGCCGCTCCGGACGTCACCGCTCGACTGCCAAGAAGCACAAAAGGTCGGACGGGCCGGCGCGGTCAGGAGTCGACCGAAGCCGCTCCGGCAGCCGACCCGTCCACCCGCCAGGCTACGACCAAGAAGAAGACCCCGACACTGGCTTGACATCCGTTAGGAACTCATCCAACGTCCGTCGTCGCTCGAGCGCCGCCGGATGAGTCCGAGCGCTGGCCTGTCTCCCCCTCTGCCCCGGGACGGGCCCGTTCTCCCTCCCGGGATGCGCGCCAGGCCCCGCCCGAGAGGTTGTCCACATCCGGGTGTGTTCGGGGCGGCGTTGGTGTCGCAGGGCCCCGTACGATGGTGTCGAACGTCAGTTCGGTTCAGGGAGGGCCGGGATGTCCGCGGCGGTGGTGCAGGCGGCGACCGTGTTCGGCGCGGAACGTCTGGAGGGGTTGGCCAGCGCGGTCGACGGGGTGGTCGCCGCCCGTATCGACGAGTTGGGCGACGACGAGATCCGCGCCGAGCTCGAAGCGGTCGAGGTCGCCCGCCGCCGTCTGGAAGCGCGCGCGTGCCGGCTGGCCGCAGCGCTGTCGGAGCGCGCCGCCCGCCGCGCCACCGACACCGACCCCCACGATCTGCGCGCCGGTGAGCGCGCCGGCCGGCAGGTCCGCCGTGACCTGGCCGACCACCTCAACTGGAGCCCCGGGCAGGCGAAACGCGCCGTGGCCGATGCCACCGCCCTCGACGCGCACCCGGTCGCCGGGGCTGCGGCCGACGCCGGGCAGCTGACCGCCCGCCACGCCCGGCTGCTGTCGGACACCCTGGCGCACCTGCTGCCGGGAGCCCTCCGCGACCGCCTCGAGACCGAACTGGTCGACGCCGCCCGCGCCCAAGACCCGGTCGAGTTCGGGCGCACCTGCCGGGGGCGTC